>CAADGJ010000339.1 GCA_900696505.1 uncultured Nitrosospira sp. | reverse complement strand
GTACTGGAGTCCTGGTTCGACAGCCGATCGCGTAAACTTCGCATACATTCCTGCATTTGAAACGACTCGATAAGGTCCGAGGCATCCTCCTCGAGCATAGCTACCAGTGCCATACGGTAGTCCTCACAACGAACTCGCAGGTGCCCCGCATAACGCCGGCTCGCTCTTGTCTTGTGGGTCTTCATCAGAATCCGAGTGAGAAATCGATTGGGGCCTGCCTCTCGCACATTCACTGTCCCTACCCCAACCGCCGTCGCGAACAGGTATTGTCGGCGTTCGCTCTCAGTCATGGGATCGTCGGGGATATCCTCATGGCTCACCTCACCCCTTGCGATATACTGAAACGCCAGGGCTGTCACGAGAGCCTGCATGCTTGCCGCTTGCGCGAAGTCGTCTGTGTGGTTCCAAAAGAGGCTGTAGTGTCCGCCTTCAAAACCTGAAAACCCCATTACTGATTGAGCGCGCAACTTGTACAGTAGATAGAGCGACATGCGCTCGTCGAATACCCCCAGTTGACCGAGGTCTCGTTTCAGTCGAAGATCGTTGCCTGGGATGCCGTCCAGCGCCGGGCTTTGTTCCGTAGACAACAGGCACACGAGGTAGTCGATTAACCGGAAATCTGGCAGACAGTCGCCACGGAGATTAAAGATAAAACTGATGGCTCGATCCAACCATGGTGGCCCTAGCGGTGTGATTGACCGGCCAAATACCGAAAGACCGGCCTTCTTTTTCCACCGCCGCCACAGCATGCGCAGGTGAGCAAAGTCCAGTTCGTGCGGTAAAAATCCCAACGCAGTTTCGGGGTGAAAGTCTCGAAAGTTCATGCGATACGGAGCAGCACTATAGGTCCCTACAAACAAGGGCAGAAAATGTTCGACGATTTTGATCACAAGATCGCCGAGGACCTTTTCATGAACCGCGGTAAATCGCTTGCCATTCGCTTGCAGTGTTTCGGTCAACATGCGGCTACCCAGACTGAGGTGTGTACCGTTATTGGCCAGACTAATGTTGGAAGTTGCCGGCAACACCACGAGGTTGCGAGTAATAATTCCCGCGTCTTTCAACCGCACGACGGCATTGAGTTGGCTCCGAGACAATACTTCATGGCACAGTCCCATATAGCGCGATTTGTCTTCGCCCTGATCCCAACCGGACAAACAGGGATTCACAAACAATTCCCGATAGAACGAATCCGAAATGAGTCCATTGAGGCGGCGCTGACGCACAGGCGGGTGTGGCGAAGCATAGACAATCGCATGTTGCCCGGTTTCATCCAGTCCGAATGCTCGATTTGCATACTGAACAAGTAATTGTGTGAGGAGAAAGCGGATCGCTGTTTCATGCGCGATGGCTTTCCCCATCCCTCTTGCCGGATCCATCCCGGACACATAGAAGGAAAAGGTCTCCGGTGAACTGTTATCGTTCAAAAAGTGGTCCAACAGTCGACGCCCTTCTTTCGCCAGCATTGGAACATCGGACTCGATCGCTCCAATGACTTGGGCAAGCGCGAGCCGCAGAACATAGCTGACCGGCACTCTGACCCATTCCTCTCCTTGTTCCGTGACCAAAAAACGGTCAATATCAGTACGAGGCGTTCCTTTCGGATCGCGCCTATTTGCTCGCAGATCACACGCCAACAGCTGATTGGCCTCCTTATTAAGCATGTTTCGAGGAAACCGAACCCAGGAGTTTTCCCAGACGGTCGATTGGGAATCGTTGAGAAACTCCTGCAGCTGTTGGATGACGATACGCGGACTCTCCCCCGTCTCCGTTCGATCCCGAATATTCTTCAAATAGTTTGATCTGTGAATTGTTTGCGCCAGGTCCACGTCTGCTGATCGGCCCAAGACCGCCGCCTGCAATTCGCTTTCTGATCCAGCCGTGATATCGCTTGAGGAAAAAGGCAACGTGGCAGAGTTGGCGAGGAATTCCACCGCCTCCCGCTCAATTACATGACGGGATTCGACGGCATAGGGCGATGAATTTGCGGAGAGGGCAGTCGTTCGACTCATCAAGAAGATCCGAGTGATCCATCTCTCGAACTGATGCCTGACGGAGATTGTATCTTAGGGAGTGTGTGTTACGATTCCGTCATGTCGTCGGAAACTTTGCGTAACACCGTGCTGCTGTCGGCAAGACCGGAAATCTCTCAAGGAAGCTGCACAGTCAGATCCTCAAGTCGTAGGGCGTGAAGTGAAGGAACGACTAGATCAGCCTGTGCGAGTCTATCAGCAGGAAGGGTCGTGGTCACTGCGACGCATCTCATGCCGGCCTTGTGGGCAGCCTCCACTCCATGTGGCGTATCTTCGATAACCAGACATTCATTGGCTGCTATCGGCGATCGTCCGTGCAAGGCGTGGAGAGCATGCAGATAGGGGGCCGGGTTGGGCTTGCCTTCCCGAACATCCCCGGCCGCCGTAATGTGCTCGAACAGAGTAAGCATGCTCCCTAGCTTCAAACACAACACAATTTCCTGAAGAAGTGCGCCCGAAGCGATGGCCAACCGGTAACGCATGGATGCATCGCTGACAAATTCCGAGACGCCCGATACACGCGGCAGAGATGCACGGAATGCCCGTTGCACGAGATCCGTTTTGCGACGAACTAATTGTTGTATGTCCTCCTTCGGGACCACAATTCTATGGTCATTCAAGATTGCGCGGAAACAAGCCTCATCGGAGAGACCGACGTAGGCTGCGTGGTATCGACTTAACGTCAACGGGATTCCCTCCGACCGTAGCACCTCTCGGAATACGGCAAAGTGGATCGCCTCTGTGTCGAATAGCACGCCATCGAAATCGAAGATGATTGCTTTGATTGTCGGCATAGGCTTGCTCATTCATACGGATACCAATCCTTCCATGCAATACGCCTGAGCCTGATTGATACAGAGTTAACAGCTTCCTTACGGTCTTGTAATACGTAGGACGCATGATGGCGAGCCTCACATCAGGCAGATCAGCATCCTTCAACATTGGCTGACTTGCAGTACGAGCACAAATAGCCGCATCATCGGTGTATCAAAGGAGATAGTCTCATGCCCTCCGCGGATGCTCCCTCGTTGGTGATTGAACAGGGAACCTGTTACGCCTTGTTCGCCTATGACATTGGATTGGCCATCAATCTTGACGAAGCTGAGAGACATGTGACGGCCATCAAGGAACGCGGCCGCATTCGCCACAAAGCACGAGCTCCACATTATTTCGAGTATCGTCCAGCGCCATTGCGCCTGATTCAGGAGACCGCGTCTCTCGACTTCGGTGACTATCGATCGAGCGAAGCCGTGGAGGTGATGCTCTATGACTTCGGTGCCGTCACTGTCATTTACCGCATTCCTATCAATGGACCTTTCGAAGGCCTCCTGAGCTTGAGCGAAAGCCTGTACGAAAATGAGAGGCTGCTCGCCGACTCGCGTCACCGCTTGGACCAGTTGGTGCGTGACATTCGATTGGCCATTGACCGTCCCTCAGTCTCGCCCGAGGTAGAAGACTACCTGGTGTTTTCCGTCGAGCATTGCAGCCCATCTGCCATTCAAGCGTTGGGCACTCCCTTTGAACCGATGTTTGCACATGTCCTGCGCAGCGAACGAACGCGTCTATCCGATCAGGAGATTCACGAAGCGACATCTTGTCGTATCTCATTCAGTCGAGACGACACGGCTCTCATCGATTGGAATGCTGCCATTGTGTTCGGGGAAGATATGGACGACGTTCGGGCAGTATTGGATTTCGTAAATGTAGAGCTGCTGGAAATGCGTACGCTAGATGAGCAACTCGATCAGGCACTGGATCAGGGGTATGTTGCGCTCACACGAAAGGCTCGAGTTACATCTTGGCTACCTGGTTCCCATGAGGCTGCTCTTACACAAATCGGACAACTACAGGTGGACAGTGCCGTGCTCTTCGAACGTGTGGCCAATACCCTGAAGTTGCTGGGCGATCAGTATCTGGCCAGGGTCTATCGCTTGGCCTCTCAGCGGTTTCACCTTGAGGCCTGGGACGCGAGCATCATCAGAAAACTACAAACGCTGGACAGCATTTATGGAAAGATGTCCGACCGTGCGACGACTCAACGGATGGAAGTGCTCGAGTGGATTATTATTGCCCTGATTACGATTTCAATCGCTGTATCATTTCTGCCGATGACAAGCCATTAGGAATGGCATACCACTCTACCGAGAAGAGGCAAGAAGCTCCGCAACCGAGCATTTTCACAAAATTAGTCGAGCCTAAACTTAGCCCTGTCGGAGGTCAGTTTTCGAAGACTTATCGACACCAGTCGTTCGCTGAGGAGAGGCGGAGTGGCAAAGGTCACCGTGCATATTTTCTGAGACGGCTGAAGTGGTACCGTAAACGCTTGCCCCATAGTTCTATTGAACAGGATCATGAGCTCGTCATACTCGGTGCGCGTCAGCGCCACTCTCTGTTGATGAATACAATGCGTGGTAGAGGGCCGGACTTGTGCTCGCCTTACCCGCCTGTCCTTTGGCAGGCGATCGATAATCGGCCTCGAGGCCAGAATGTTGGCCATTAATGGTATGAGTACATCAGGGCATTGTGTGAGAGACGATGTAGACGTGGCCATCTAGGCACGTCTTCTGCCAGGCCCCCCAATCTATAAGCAACTCTGCGGAATCTCAGATTGTACGTTTCAACAGCGCTTTCAACCACCGATGCTTTCCCCGAGCTATTCTTGCAGAAATTCCCAGCTCCCAAGACTATCCCCTTTCGACGAAACGGTCGTCGTAAGCTTCGACCGAACTGATGAAAGAAGCCTTTCCGTTCTTAGTAGGCTCGCTCGACAGACAAACGTCTCCTGTGCTGGCAGAACGATTACCTCGATCGACCTCATATGCTGGCACTGAATGTCTTCCTCGTTCAGGAAAGTAAACATTCCTAACGCGGCTGACAGGCGATACTATGATCGAGAGCTGCCCTGCTTCAATCTGCAGCGCACCCAGGACTGAACGGTTGATAAAGTCCCGCGCGTGAAGATGATACGGCGCTGACCATGCCCATCAGGCCGGAGGAGTAGCGTAGTGATGGACCCGATGAATGGAGAGGGCGCAATCCGTCCGTAAATCCTCTCCATTCATCGGCTCCCACAAATGCTGCGGAAGGAGATTGAACGATGCCCTGTTCCCGATGCGGAGGCTATATGGCAATCGAACCATCAAACGATTTTTATGATCCAGAAGGCCGGTGGCGATGCGTCAATTGCGGAGATCGGAAGGCGTTCCATATCCGCTACCCCACGAAGATCCCCGGCGAAATCACCGCACGCGATTCTTGATCGTGGGGACATCACGCGCAGGGTCCGCATTGCCCTTTGGATCAGCACGATACCCTCACCATCCGTCCTTGCACTGACACAGGAGGTCACCAATGAAGATTTATGACTGCCCCCGATGCCGACATCACAGTTTGGTCCCGACTGGAGGCTTTTTGTACTGCGGACAGTGCGATTACGCCATCACGGCCTCTGCCTTGGCCGTCGAGCAACGAGCTCGCAACGCCTCCTCCCGCGCGTCAAAACCCTGATGCGCCAATCGAACCACCGAGCAGAAGCAGGAAGCTACGTCCCTTTACTCCGCGGCCCTGCCGACGCCTCCCTCATGAACGGGCTCCTTCCCCGCGGCTGATCGCCAGTTCCATCAAATCACAACAAGCCAAGCAGTGGCTTCACCATCTGGGCTTTTTCCCGGTATCCAAACCGATTCACTCTTATCGAATTGGATACAGCGTCATTTCAATTCAAGACGACGAAAACCTTTGTTCGCTGACACGAACCGCCAACACGAAGAAATTTCGACATTCACACGCAGCCGCAAGTTGGTCGCGTGATGGTACGCGAGTTGCTAGTCATCCTATCGTTGCATCACGGATGCGGCAGAATGCCGCGAAAGAATCAGGAGGGGATCATGATCTGGGCGATTATCATTGCAGCAACTTATATCGCAGGAATTTATGTGATTCGTTTGGTGTGGTGGCAGGAGTGATGACTTTTTCCATGCAGCGCAGGCAGAGACAATGTGTAACTGCGCCCAGCATAACGTCGACCTGTTTACCGTCAATGCACTACGCTGAGAGCGCGCTTCACAGTAAGACCTATGGCCGTTGAAACTCCCACTGCCTTCTCGCATTGCTGCCCTCTGTGTCCCGGAGTAATACGTCGCTCTGGACGCCGAGGGTGGCGCGATTTCTTATGGCATTTGCTGGGCCGCTTTCCCTGGCGATGTCGATCCTGCAGTCATCGTTTCTATGCCGCCAGCCGCCATTGATTCTTTCCTCAACGTTCGTGGCAAATTCCTTACACAAGAACCAACCGGCACATCCCCCGAAGGTGGGATGTGAGGAACTCCATTGCAGGCACTACAATGCCCTCCATGCAGTCACATCTTTCATCATCACGAACGCCACGACTCCACCCCTCTCCGTCACAAACCACCCTTTCCTTTCAACGATCTCGAGACCGGCTGGGCATAGTCTTTCCCATCATGTTCGCCGGGGCCAGATTCATTGGAGAAGGGACTGTTCTCAATCTCTCACCACATGGATGCCTTCTAGAATGTGAGGGGACGGTGATGGAGGGCAGCTACCTGACAGTACGACTCCTCCTGCCGGACAACGACCATGCATTGGTCATAGACCTGGCCGCAGTCCGCTGGGTCCGCAGGCACTATTTCGGCATCGAATTTCTTCGGCTCCCCGCTTCAGAGCGTCACCGTCTGGATCAATTCTTAACCGCTTATCGTCGTTGATTTTCCAACGAAACCTTGCTCTGGGCCATTCTCACGATCCGTATATATTTCACAACAGAACAGGTTACCCGGTTCCCGCATCCCACGACGACTCTTCACAATCCCGACTGAGCCGAGACGATCTGTCATCTCCCACCGAATGAACGCACATACATCAACACTTGCCAGGCTTCTTCTTCGGTCAGAACCAACGGAATAAACGATGCCATATCTGTTCCGGGACTCCCATTTTTGAGTATCCAGAACAATTCGCCGTCCGTGCGCGCCTGTTGCCACATCTTGTCCGTGAAATTTCGTGGCAGCGGTCCCTTAAAGGTAGAATAGTCCAGGTCCAGACCCAGGCCCTTCCCATCGGCCCCGTGACAGGCGCGACAAAAGGCCTTTCCCTCAAACAGGGCCTTTCCTTTCTCGCGCATTTCCGGCGTCACCGGAAATGGATTCGTCACTGCACGCGCCGACTCGATCTGATCGACCGGCACGCGAGGACGCAACACCTCGGAATCCGCGGACCAGGCTATGGCCCCTACGCCGACTACCGTCCAGGCATAAAGAAAGAGGGATACGGACTTCATCACAGCTATTCCTCTCTACAAAACAACACGGGCGGAGAGGATGCCGAACGCTCCCCCTCCGCCCGGTGCGTAAACACAACCTACTTACTCCGTCCGATGCTTATGGCCAACCGACTGCGGATGTCCCACTTCCCCGTTCGGCGCCTTCGCCCCATCCGGCCAGAGATGGAAAATGATGCCGTCAGTCTTAGCCGCGACCGCAGCGACTTCCTTGGCCTGCGCATCCGGCATATCCAGGATTTGGACGCGGCCCGTTGCAATCTCCACTTCGTGATCGTGATAGTACTTATTCCAGGTTTCCAATGGCACATGTGCCCGCGAGACGGATTTAGCCACGAAATACTCAATGTCCGTCAACAAGGCATTCGAGTCCGTGGATTCAAATAGCAAGCACTGTAAGATCTCCGGGGAGATGGGCTTACAGTAATGATGATAGGGACCGTGTACCGTTCCGTCTTCAAACTTATGGGGGGCCATCACGTGAATGGTATACCCCTGAGCCGGTGTCGGCATGGCTTTCGCCGCTGCTGCGGCCGGGGCGGCAGCAGCCGTGGACTTCATGTCATGAGACGTTTCCGCACAGCCGGTCGCCGTGAGGGCAGCCGCGCATAATCCGATCATTGCAATCGCACTTCGCATAATGGCCTCCTTACCATAGGTCGACAGATCGTCGATCGTTCATGAACGCGATGTTATTCCGTCCGCGGCTTATGCCCCACAGACGTCGGATGACCGACCGATCCATCAGGAGCTTTTGCACCTTTTGGCCATAAGTGGAAGATAATGCCATCTGTTTTGGCTGCCGCGGCAGCCACTTCTTTCGCCTGCGCATCCGGCATGTCCAGCACTTGCACGCGACCGGTGGCAATTTCGACCTCATGATCGTGATAGAATTTATTCCACACATCCAGCGGCACCGCTGACCGAGAGACAGGTTTCGCTACGAAGTATTCCACATCGGTTAACACGGCATTCGGCGCCGTGGATTCGAACAACAAACACTGCAAGACCTCTGGCTTGATGGCTTTGCAATAGTGGTGGAAGGGACCGGCCACCGATCCGTCTTCCATCTTATGCGGGGCCATCACATGAATGTCGAATCCGTCGGCCGGACCCGGCTTCATATCCGCGGCAAGTGCTGGCCCGCCCATGGCGAGCGCGAGCGTGCTCGCACCAAGCACGCAAAGTTGTCGAAACATAGAAGGCCTCCTCTGGTTGGGGTTGGATTGCATGGATAGGTTGTATCGACAGACCGATCCCTCGTGCCTCTCTGCCCGTAAGAGTCACCGCTGTCCGAAAGGATTCGCGATTTATTTCGGCAACTGCGGCATGCTGAACTTTATCGGCTCTCCCGTCAACGCCTTCAGGAACATCACCAGATCGGCTTTCTCCTCTGTGGTGAGACCGAGCGGACGCATCAACGGACTCAGTCTGGGATTGCTGCCGCCTCCCTGATCTAAAAAGTCGACGACTTCCTCCAAAGTCTTGAAGGCGCCATCGTGCATATACGGAGCAGTCTCGGTAATGCTGCGGAGAGTGGGCGTTTTGAACGCTCCTTTATCTTTGTCTGCCCTGCTGACGTTGTACCGTCCCAGGTCTTCCTTCATCGGCCCGACTTGAGGAACCCCCAGATTGTGAAACTGGTTGTCGGTAAAGTTCGGCCCATTGTGACACAGAATACACCGGGCCTTTCCCTTAAAGAGGCCTAACCCTCGAGCAGCAGCTTCATCCATGGCCTTTGCATCACCGAGCACATATTTATCAAAGGCGGAATTCGTGGAGAGCACTGTACGCTCATAGGCAGCAATGGCCTCGGCAATCCCCTGCAGATTGACCTCCGTCCCGAAGACGGCGCGGAATT
>CAADGJ010000338.1 GCA_900696505.1 uncultured Nitrosospira sp. | reverse complement strand
GCGATACATCGCTTTGATGAGCCGCAACCAGACATCGAGCGTCGGGTCGAACTCATTGTCGAATGTCTTGACCAGCTCCTCCCCGCGATTGTTGTATCCCTTCAGCAGGAGGAAGCCGAGATCCACTCCAATCGCATAGGCTCGACCGGGCCCATGAGCCACCTGCGTAACGGCGGCGGTCCCATCATCGAAACGCGCAAGCGGAGCCGACGCGTCGGTGTAACCATAGGTTCCCATCACCTCGATACCCTTGTCACGGACGCCGACCCGCAGCCGTTGCTCACGCGGGTCGGTCAGATCCGCCAACAGAGGATCGGCCGTAGCCAACGTCATGTCATAGCGCTGACGCGAGGCAACAGCGTCACGAAACCCGAAGACGTGATTCAATCCGCCACCCAGCACTTGCACCCCGATCAGTGTGCCGCCTGTCTTCGGAAATTCCGCCAGTGCTTGCAGTTCCTCCGGTTTCAACACCTTCCCGGATATCATGGGATAGACAAGCACCACCTTATGCGCCAAGGCCTCATGAACATTGCGCGTCATACGAAAGGGAATCCCGATGGATTTCAACCCGTGGGCCAACCCGAGCCACGATGAGTCCGGATCGGTTAAGAGAATGGCCAACCGGCTTGTCGAACCCGGTTCGTAGGTCGTCCACGCGGTCGGCACGTGGCGCGGCACGACCGTCGCGTCGTCGGGGCCCGCCACCCCCTGGAAACGATGAAAGTCTTTCTCCGGAACCTCCATGTGCTGGACGGGAGGAGCACTGACGAGAATCCGGACGCCAATGACGAGAGACACAAAGAGCAGAGCAATACCTGACACACGGACGAGCGTGGACCGTTGCATAGACCTACCAATGATAGATGAGGTTGAAGTTCCCGCCCCGTCGGACATAGAGGAACCCCCGGTCTTCGTAGTATCCGGACGTTTCGGCGGAGAATCGTTCATTAATCGGGAACGTGACGCCGCCTTGAATCGTGCGACTTCCGACGCGCGTAAAGTCTTGTGCCGCTACGATGCGTTCGCCTGACGTGCCGAACGAGCCGGAGGCGAAGAATTGCAACCGATCGGCCGGCCGCCAGGTGAGCTGAGAGGCCAGTGTGACGGCCCCCGTATTCGGAATAAAGTAAACCTTCTCCGTCAGCCACAGATTGAAGGGAAGAAAAATCGTCAGGCCCGGCATCAATAGATCGATGTCATCGTGCTTGTAATTCAAACGCCGGTAACCAAACGACGCTTCAAACGGTGCCAGTGAGGAGTGCAGCCCGCCCAGGCCTTGCGCGACTTCGCCGACAAAGGAATAGTTGGGCGAGAAATGCGGATTGATCGTGGCCTGCCCCGCGATGTACCCCCAGGCCCGCGACCACAAGGGACTATAGAGCTCGGCTGACATTGGCGTGTCGTGAAATCCAAAGCGATTGATCGGTTCCACTCGCATCACCAGCGTTTGATTACCGAGCGGTTTGGCGAGTTCAAACAAGAGGTCGCGTTCATCCGGCTGATTCTTCGTATAGGTATAGTGGCCGTAGCCGATCTTGGCGTAGTCCCGGTAGGGAAGACGCAGGCCGGCCAGCCCCTGTCCGACGGCCGCGCGCGGCGACACGAGCAATTCTGATTTCACCGCCTTGATCTGCTGCTCAATCGCCGGGTCATGCGTGTCGTCCAGCAGGGCCTCATACCGCTGCAACGCTTCGGATCGATCGCCACGCCAATGGGCTACCTCGGCCAGTCCGCGCCGAGCCTCGATCCGAGTGGGCTCGGCCTGCGAGACTGCCCCGTACAATCGTTCCGCCTCATCAAATTGTTTCTGCCATGACAAGACTTGCGCCAGCGCGAGGCGAATGTCCTGATCCTCAGGGTGCCGAGCCAGCACTTCACGATAGAGGGTCGTCGCTTCCGCGTGAGCGCCCTGCCATGAAAGCACCCGCGCCAGCGCCGTGCGGATGTCGTCATTGTCAGGGTGCCGGCGCAGGACATCGCGATAGACGCGTTCCGCTTCAGGATATTGTTTGGCCACTTCGAATTTCGTGGCTTCTTCAACGGCGGCCCCGATAACTCGCTCGTCCGTGCCCTGGGAGTCGTGAGTTGACGCAGGGTGCTCGGCAACCTGTGGCGAGGTCGTGCGCCATTCCGAGCGAATAGTCTTCAGCTGGGCTTCGAGCTCGGGATCGTGTGTTTCGGCAACCAACGCTTCATAACGTTGAACCGCTTCTGCGTAATGTCCCTGCCAATGAGCCACATCGGCGAGGCCGCGCCTCGCCTCGACATGCGTCGGGTCTGATTGGAGCACGTCCTGGTATACGCGACCGGCTTCCTCGAATTGCTTCTGCCACGAGAGGACTTGTCCCAGTGCCACACGAATATCCTGATCCTGGGGATGGCGCGCCAGGATCTCTCGATATAACGTCGTGGCTTCCGGGTGAACCCCTTGCCAGGACAGGACCCGTGCCAACGCGGCGCGCACCTCGTCATTCGTCGGCGACAGTTGCAGTTCCTCGCGATAGACGGTCACCGCATCGGCGTATTGACGCATCGTTTCCAGACGTCGGCCCCGCTCCAATGTTTGAGCGGCGTGAGCGGTCAGGGAATCGTTCCCATCAGCAGCGCCGGACGGATTGACAGGGACGACCGGTGAACGAGAAGCGGCCTTCAAGGATTGAAGGCGCGCGGCCACGTCCGCATCGCCGGTCAATGCGACCACTCGTTCATAGTACGGAATGGCCTGATCCTGATGACCGCTCCACAAGTACACATTGCCCAGGCCGGTGAGGGCCTCGACATGGTCCGGTTCGTCGTGGAGCACCCGCTCGTACTCCTCTCGGGCGAGATCATAGTGTTTCTGCCACGAGAGAACTTGGGCGAGACCGACCCGGATGTCGTGATCGAGGGGGTGCCTGGTCAGGAGGTCGCGATAGGCGGCCGCAGCCGCGTCCCATTGGCCCTGCCAGGACAGAAGTTTGGCGACCGACGCACGGACATCGTCATCGTCAGGTTTGGCCTGGAGGTATTGCCGGTACGCCGCAATGGCTTCCTCGTACCGCTTCTCGTCCTCCAAGACTCTGGCTTGTTGCAGAGTCTGGCGGGGCGAGAGCTCCGGCGCCATGGCGGCAATCATCGTCGCGGGTGCAAAGAACCACGCCGCGGCAAGCGCAATCACCGCGAGCAGCCCTGCTACAGACGTTCGTTGATTGATCCAGGTGAAGGAGTCGTTCATCCGTGAAGACTCTGTGCTTCCAACAGGCACGCCCTATTCGGGGAGGGCCCGGAATCCATCGAGATCGTGAATAATCACCCCAGCAAAACTCGGATGCATCGTGGTGTCGAGCATATGACTAATAGCCTGGGACACTTCCACGCGGGAACGTCCGGCAAAGGTCAGACGTTCGGGCCTGACCGTAAATCGACGATGGATGCGGAACCATTCGCCGGATCCCGTCAGCCGGTCGGCCTCGGAGATCGGCTTCCACCGTAGCCGTTTGTGCTCGCGATCTAACAAGGCATCGGCATGGTCCGGACGGAGATCACGCCGCAGCACGACATGCTCTTCAAGCGGCAACACCGTTGTCTCAACGGCCAGCCATACCGGCTTCTCACTCACATCGCCATACCGCAGGATGTCCTCGGCGATGTCCTGCACTTCCTCGAGATCGGTACGATAACTCATGACCGCCACTTCATCAGCCCGATCCATCACGGCATAGGCGAGCGGTCGACCACCCACGGTCGGGGTAGCCAGCCAGAAGGGAATCACCATCGACAATTTGGCGCGGCCGTGGATGGCCTCGCTCACCGTCTCGATCGCGCCGAGATACCGACGGAGCTGCCCGTCATCATCGAGGAATCCAGGCAAGAGATACGGCTCGATATCGAGCTGTATGCCGGATACCGCACCACCCCGCACCAGGTGAAACAGTCTCTGTACCTTATCGGCCAAAAGGTGAGGTTCCTGAATGGCTTCGGGGTACCCATCCAGCGCCAGTGCATCAATCCCGGCCTCCTGCACCTGAGCCATCAACGACGCGTAGCCTTCCCAGATCGCCTCATCATCGTTGAGTGATGGCATTTGGATGAGCATTCTCGAACAGGCTTGCCTGCGGCAGGTAGCCAGCAGTGGCTGTGGCTCCTGTATCGCCGCACGGTAGTTCCACACCCAGAAACCAGTCCCACCGGGTGGCTTCTTCACCGTATTACGTTGCGACACCGTCAGCTGCTCGAATTCGATCCGGCCGCGTGGTCCTTCAGCGGACACGACGAGTGCCGTCACATATCGAAGGTCCACTCCGCGACCAATCTCTTTCAGGGGAATAGTGAGATCAAATGTCCCCGTCACTGTTGCCAGCGACTGGTTGTGCTCCCGCTGATGACCGGCCAGATCTTCTATGGCTACCACCACCTGGCCGGTGGCTCGCCCACGAAGCCGCAGCATCTGGTAGGACATGAGATCCATCGGCCTTCCGGCGGGACGCAGCTCGATACGCTGACCACAACGTCCCGCGTCCCCGGCAGTCCACTCCAATTCGAGATGCGAGTCGCTTCGTACCGCCTGTCCATGGCAGGGACCAAAGACATGGGCCACCCCGAATCCCGGTAACAGTTCAAGAATGGGTAAAAACGGTCGATAAGGAAGAGGACCCGCAGGAGGCACTGGCCCGCTGAATGCCACGGCTGGATCGGTGCTGTTCCCGGCATAGGTCAGTTCGATCTCATGGATCGTGGAAGGAATCGGCGGGGACAGGGGAATGTCCTCCGCCTGCGCAAGAGAAAGCCACAGGATGGAGATGACGGCAGCACTGCATAACACGGTCGCGAAGAGGCGCCGCCCGACGGCCTCTGTGCCCCGACCGACGGATTTCCCGTCAATCTGGTCTCGAGCGACACCATCCCTCGCGGAGACGCATTGATCGATGTGGGTAGACACGCTCATTTCAACTTCTGAGTGGCTGTTCCTGCTCTACTTTCTCGGCCTGACCGCCGGATACTTAATGCTGGATCTCATCGCGATCGTTCACCTGCGGCAATACCTGCAGGAGCGTGTGCTGGAAAGCCTGCCGCACAGTTACACCGGTTTCGAACCGCAGATCAGCATCCTGGTCCCCGCCTATAACGAGGCCGCCACCATCGCCGGCTCTATTCGGTCGCTGCTGCAACTCAGCTATTCGGAATATGAAATCGTGGTGATCAACGATGGATCAAAGGATGCCACGATCGATGTCCTCCGCAAAGAATTTGATCTGTTTCCGTTCCCCGAAGCCTGTAATACGCAACTGCCTACGGCGGAAATCAGAGGAATTTATCACTCCTCGAGTCATACCAATCTTCGCGTCATCGACAAAGAAAACGGCGGCAAGGCGGACTCCCTGAACGCCGGCATCAACCTGTCGATCTATCCCCTGTTCTGCTGCATCGATGCAGATTCCATTCTCCAGCCGGACAGCCTGCGGCGAGCGGTGCAACCGTTTCTCGACGACCATCGCACGGTCGCCAGCGGAGGGACGGTGCGCATCGCGAACGGTTGCCGCGTCGAAAACGGCTTCCTGACCAAGATTGGATTGCCCTCCAATCTGCTGGCACTGTTCCAAATCGTGGAATACCTCCGTGCCTTTCTCTTCGGACGACTGGGCTGGTCGCCGCTGAATGCCATGCTGATTATCTCCGGCGCATTCGGCATTTTCCGGAAAGAGGCCGTCGTCACCGTAGGAGGCTATCGATCGGATACGATCGGGGAAGACATGGAACTGGTCGTGCGCCTGCATCGCCATCTGCGGATGGGCGACAAACCGTATCGCATCACCTTCGTGCCCGATTCCGTCTGTTGGACCGAGGCGCCGGAGGACTTGCGTACGCTCAAGAATCAGCGCATCCGCTGGCAACGCGGGCTGTGCGAAAGCCTGACAAAAAACCTCGATCTCCTGTGCCATCCGAAGGGCGGCACGATCGGCTGGCTGGCGTTTCCGTTCATGGCCGTGTTCGAGTGGATCGGCCCGGCCATTGAGGTGTTCGGCTACTGCTTCCTGATCTTCAGTTTTGTCATGGGATTCGTCTCGATCCAGGCGTGGCTGATCCTGCTCGTGGCGGCCATCGGCCTGGGCGTGTTGTTGTCGGTGAGTGCGCTTTTACTGGAAGAAATGTCGTTCCACGTCTACCCGGATCAGCGCGACGTGTTGAAACTGTTGCTGGCAGCCATCCTGGAGAATTTTGGATTCCGCCAGCTGAATTCCCTGTGGAAGTTAATCGGCTTGTATCGATGGGTCTGCGGGAAGAAAGCAACCTGGGGAACCATGACGAGGACTGCGTCCTGGCAGGCGCGGTAAGGATGCTGGTGCTGTCACTGAGTTTATGAGGTCAATCGTTCGATCGCCTGGCTGGCTCGCTCGAGGTCGGCGTCGGTCTTCGCCATACAAAACCGCATAAAGCGACTGCCCTCTGTCCCTTCAAAAAATGCTTCGCCCGGCACGCCCGCTACACCGGTCTTGTCCAACAAATACATCGCCCGCTCCCGACTGGTGTTTCCCGGGAGGCGGGATACGTCGGCCAGCACGTAGTAGGCTCCTTGCGGCACGGCTGGAGGCAAGCCTGCTTTCGCTAAAGCCCCGCAGAACCGATCGCGCTTCCGTTG
>CAADGJ010000337.1 GCA_900696505.1 uncultured Nitrosospira sp. | reverse complement strand
GAGACGCTCTTTTCCGGTGCACGCTGCATTCTGACGCCAACCACCCACACAGATCCCGAGGCCCTGAAGGTTGTTCGTAAAATCTGGGAACTCGCGGGTTCGATTGTGCTGGAGATGGATCCCTTTCTCCACGATAAAATTCTCGGTGCTGTCAGCCACCTTCCGCATGTAGCGGCCTTTGCATTGATGACGGCCTTAGCGGATGTCCGCGACCATGGCGTGCCGGAACTGGACCTGGCTGGTCATTCCGGCGGCGGCTTGCGTGACACCACCCGGATCGCCGCCAGTTCGCCGGAAATGTGGAGAGATATTTTCCTCTGGAATCGGGACAACGTCGTGTCGTTGATCGAGACCTATGAACGGCATCTCGGTGAGCTCAAACGGCTGATTGCCGCCGGCGATGCCGCTGGAATTGAAAAGCAATTGGACAAGGCCAAGTACGAACGTGAACAACTCATCCCCCGGACACCGGGGAAGGCCTAAGCTGCGATGGCTTCGTTAACGATTACTCCAGGTAGTCCGTTGAAGGGCACCATCACGGTGCCGGGCGATAAGTCCGTCACGCATCGGGCCATCATCCTCACGGCCTTGGCCGAAGGATCGAGCACCGTGAAGGAGTACTGTCGTGGTGAAGACTGTCTGAACACTATGCGTGCCTTCCAGTCGCTGGGGGTACGGATCGAGGAGACGCCGGAATCGCTGACGGTCTACGGAAAAGGCATGTGGGGACTGACGGAACCATTCGGTCCCATCGATTGCGGGAATTCCGGAACCGGTATTCGGCTGATGGCCGGATTGCTGGCGGGGCAGGATTTTTTTACGGTCCTCACGGGAGATGAATCAATCAGGCGCCGTCCCATGGGGCGGGTGGTCAAGCCGTTGCGGGCGATGGGTGCGACTATTGCCGGGCGGAAGGGCGGGGAGCTTGCGCCCTTGGCTATCACGGGGACCAGGCTCAAGGGCCTGTCCTATGTTTCGCCGGTTGCGAGCGCTCAGATCAAATCGTCACTGCTTTTCGCGGCCCTCTATGCGGACGGCCTCACGACCATTTCCGAGCCCCGGCTCTCGCGAGATCACACCGAACGTATGTTCGCGTATTTCGGCATTCCGTTCGAGCGGGACGGATGCACGGTCCGGATCGAAGGGCGTCCATCGGTCCGTTGGAGCGGTAGGCCGGTACTGGTCCCTGGCGACCTGTCGGCCGCGGCATTTTTTCTGGTCGGTGCCTCCATTGTTCCAGGTTCCGATGTCACCGTTCGCAACGTGGGCATGAATCCGACCCGAACCGGACTGATCGACATTCTGCGTGAGATGGGCGCGCATATCGAGGTGCTGAATCCTCGTGAGGAGGCAGGGGAGCCGGTAGCGGATTTGCGGGTGCTCTCCAGACGGCTTCATGGCGTACGCATCGGACCCGATCAGATTCCTCAGACCATCGATGAATTTCCCATCCTCTGTGTGGCGGCAGCCGTGGCGGAAGGTCAAACCGTGGTCACCGGCGCTGAAGAGCTACGCGTGAAGGAAAGCGACCGGATCGCGACCATGGCGAAAGAGTTGCGGGCCATGGGAGCCCGTATCGAAGAGCGGCCAGACGGCATGGTCATTCAGGGGCTCGGACGCAACGGCGCCAACGGTGTGTTGACCGGCGCCATCTGTGAAAGTCATGGCGATCATCGTGTGGCGATGTCTGTCGCGATCGGCGGGTTGACTGCGGCCCAGGCAACGCAGATTCAGAATACGGCCTGTATCGAAACATCTTTTCCGAATTTTGAATGTAAGCTCTTGGAACTGTTGACTGATTCTGGGAAACGTCTATAGTGCGAGGATCGCGTGGGTGAAGTTGGTGTCGCCAGCCGCGGCAAGCGTGGCTTGATCATCGCCATCGATGGCCCGGCCGGCGTGGGGAAGAGCACGGTTGCGCGGCTGTTGGCCTTGCGGCTTGGATACCTCTATCTGGATACCGGTGCCTTGTATCGGGCCGTTGCGTGGAAAGTCCACAATGCGGGACTCAGTCCTGACGATCACCTTGCCATCGCGGCGTTGCTTCCCAAGACAACCCTGCAGATGGCCTGTGGCCCCGAACAATCCCATGTGCTCTTGAACGGGCGCGATATTACAGGAGAGTTGCGAACTCCGGCAGTGAGCGCGCTCGCGTCAATGGTCTCAGCCATTCCCGCCGTTCGCGAATGGCTGTTGCCCGTGCAACGGCAGATCGGCGCCGAAGGGTGTGTCGTGGCGGAAGGGCGTGACATCGGAACCAGGGTATTTCCGGAAGCCGACGTAAAATTTTTCCTCGAAGCCGATGCAGAAGTTCGAGCCACGCGGCGGCATCGCGAACTGGTGGCGGCGGGGCACTCAGTGCAATTTGATCAGACCAAGCGCGACCTGACCGGACGCGATGATCGTGACCGTTCCCGCGCCGTGGCGCCGTTGATTCCCGCATCCGATGCGGAGCGGCTCGATACGTCGAGCATGCCGGTGGAGGAGGTCGTCTCGCACATGATGGCTGTAGTTGCGGCGCGATTGTGAGCTCCGCCCTGTATGGCCTCTTGTGGGTCCTCTCTCGCATCATCGGCTGGCTCTGTTTCCGGTATCGCACCATCGGTCAGGTGCCGCGGAAGGGCGGGGTGTTGATCGCCTCGAACCACGCCAGTTACTTGGATATTCCTTTGCTGGGCTGTGGGGTTCCCCGGCGGGTCTGGTATATGGGGCGGCATGATCTCTTTCCGGTGCCGCTGCTCAATGGCCTACTGCAAGCGTTGGGATGGATTCCGTTACGCATTGGCCGCCTCGATCGGGATGCCTTCAATAAAGCGGTCGCCTTGATCAAAGAGGATAAGGCGGTGGCTATTTTCCCGGAGGGAGGGCGGACGATGACCGGAGCCTTGAAACCGGGGAAGCCCGGGATCGGGGTCATCGTGTCGCAGACGGGATGCCGCGTTGTGCCGGCACATATCGGCGGGACGTTCGAAGTGCTGCCTCCCGGGGCCAAGTGGCCGAGATTTCGCCGCGTGACGGTGACCTATGGCGAACCGTTGGATTGCTCGGCAGACGCCGCGCAGTTGGAAGGCAAAGTGTTTTATCAACATGTCAGTCGTACGGTGATGGCCAAGATTGCAGAGCTGGGACAGGTGCCGAACCCCGGAGAGGGACAGGCCCACGCCGAGCTCACTCACGATCGAGAAGCCACACCGACAGCCAAGTCTTGCAACGCTGAGTAAGACTCGGATTTTTTCACAATCAGCACCCGGCATAGGCCGGAGGACGGACCGTTTATGAGTACTGCCACACCACAAAGCGAACCCAAGCTCGACCGCGATGCCTTAGCGGCGATGTATGAGGAGACCTTCCGGAATTTTGAGGAAGGTACCATCACCGAGGGCATGGGGGTCGCGATCGGCAAAGACAAAGTGGTCGTCGATATCGGCTACAAGTCTGAGGGGATGATTCCCGCCGACCAGTTCTCGCAGGAAGAATTGGGGCAATTGAAAGTGGGCGATCGCCTTCAGGTGTATCTCGAAGAATGTGAAGACGCTGATGGCAACCTGGTGCTCTCCAAAGAAAAAGCCGACAAGATGAAAATCTGGGAGGAATTGGAGAAGCTGCACAAGGAAGAAAAAAGCATCGAAGGTAAGATTATTTCGCGCATCAAGGGCGGCATGATGGTCGATATCGGCGTCAAGGCGTTCTTGCCCGGTTCACAGATCGATCTGCATCCCGTCCGCGACCTGGATGGGTTGGTCGGCAAGACCTTCCCCCTGAAGATCATCAAGATCAACCATCGTCGTGGCAATGTGGTGGTCTCCCGACGGGTCTTGCTGGAGGAAACCCGCGATCGACGCCGTCAGACGACCCTGTCCACGCTGAAGGAAGGTCAGTTGATTCAAGGCACGGTCAAGAACATCACCGATTACGGTGCCTTCATCGATCTGGGTGGAATCGACGGGTTGTTGCACATCACCGATATGTCGTGGGGTCGTGTCGGACATCCTTCCGAATTGTTCCAGGTCAGCGACAAAGTCGAAGTCACCGTGCTCAAGTACGATCGGGAAACCGGCCGTATTTCGCTCGGCCTTAAGCAGAAGTCGGCGGATCCCTGGACCGGCGTGGCGGCGAAGTACCCGGTGGGAACTCGCGTGCGCGGGCGGGTGGTAAGCCTGACCGATTACGGCGCGTTCGTCGAACTGGAGCCCGGCGTGGAAGGATTGGTCCACGTGTCCGAGATGTCCTGGACGCACGAAGTGCGACATCCCTCGCGTGTGGTGTCGGTGGGTGATCAGGTCGAAGCGGCCGTCTTGAATATCGATCCGGGAAGCCGCAAGATTTCCTTGGGCATGAAGCAGACGGCCCCGAATCCCTGGGACATGATCGAAGCCAAATATCCAGCCGGCACGCGGATCGAAGGCAAGGTGAAGAGCCTGCCCGATTTCGGCGCCTTCGTTGGCTTGGAAGAAGGCATCGACGGGCTGATCCACATTTCCGACATGTCCTGGACGAAGCACATCAAGCATCCGTCGGAGCTCTTCAAGAAGGGCCAGAAGGTGGATGCCGTCGTGATTCGCATCGATAAGGAAAAGGAACGTCTCTCGCTGGGGTACAAGCAATTGTCCCGCGATCCGTGGGAAGAGCAGATTCCCAACAAATATCGGGTCGGCGATAGCATCACCGGCAAGGTCAGCAAGATCGCTGATTTCGGCCTCTTTATCGAATTGGATGGGGACGTGGAAGGCTTGATCCACATCAGCGAAGTGGGTCTGGACGCCAACGTGCGCATGGAAGAAAAGTTCAAGCCGGGTGATGATGTCACGGCGAAGATCATCAAGGTGGATCGCGATGAACGGAAAATTGCGCTCAGCCTTCGCGATCATCAGCTGGATTCCGACCGTCGCCAGGTGGATGAGTTCCATGCCTCGCAGGGCGGAATCGATCAAACCCTGGGTCGCGCGGCCAAGCAAAGCCGGAAGCGTAACCAGAGCGATTCTGAAGCCTAAACGCCGGGAGACTGAATGGGCCCACAAGCAGACACGGCGGGGAAACCACAACGGAGCCTACTGCGCCGTATCCTTTGGGCCATCGTGATTGTGGGAGGAGCGTTGGTTCTATTGAACGCGCTCCTCCCCGACCTCGATTTCTCCACCCAGGATCGTGTGGCCCTCATTCGCATCGAGGGCGTGATCCTGGATGCGCAAGCGACCATCAGCGAGTTAAAGCAATACAGCGAGAATCCGCTCGTGAAGGCGATCGTATTACGGATCGACAGCCCCGGCGGAGGTGTCGTGCCGTCTCAGGAAATTCACGACGCCGTGAAGCGGGTGAAAAACAAAAGTAACAAGGCCGTCATCGCCTCCATGGGAACGGTTGCCGCGTCAGGCGGATATTACATTGCGGCAGCCACCGACCGGATCATTGCCAATCCCGGCAGCCTGACGGGAAGTATCGGCGTCATTATGGAAATGGCGAACTTCGAAGGCCTGATGAAAAAAGTCGGGGTCGAAGGCGTCGTCATCAAGAGCGGGCGTTTTAAAGATGTCGGATCGCCCTTACGAAAAATGAGCGATGAAGAGCGCAAGCTGCTGCAGTCCGTGATGGACGACGTTCATCAGCAATTTATTCAGGCCGTGGCAGACGGACGGTCGCTGGAAGTGTCCGACGTAGAGCCCTTGGCCGATGGCCGGATTTATACCGGGCGGCAGGCGAAAGAGGCGCGGCTGATCGACGAATTGGGCGATCTCGACGACGCCATCCATATTGCGGCGGACATCGCCGGCATGGAAGGCGAGCCGAAGGTCGTCGAGCCACGCAAACGATTTTCATTCCGGGAGATCATCGAATCCCGGTGGTCGTCGGTGTTTCCCAAGCTGGAGTTGAATACCGGCGTGAAACTGAAATACCTGATGGCGTTTTAGGCGCCTCGAAGCATGATCGGCATGGCGACGCAGCAATTCACCTGTAGGTAAGCCCCACCCACGAGGAGAGGGACGATGACCAAAGCGCAGATTATCGAGCGGGTATCGGAGCAGGTCACCACGTTGACGAAGCGGCAGGCGGAAATTGTGGTCAATACGATTTTCGATTGCATTCGGGATTCCCTGCGTAGCGGCAACAAGACGGAGATTCGAGGGTTCGGCAGCTTCCGTCTTCGTGCCCGGCGCATGAAAGAAGGGCGCAACCCGAAGACCGGCGCGACAGTTGCGGTGCCGGCTAAACGTGTGCCATTCTTCAAGGCAGGCAAGGAATTGAAGGAATTACTCAATAAGTAACAGGAGTGATGCCGTGGCAGAGTCGTCCAATATAACAGCCCCTGAGGTGCGGTGGAGTGACGGTGCGCTTAAACGCATGGAGCGCGCACCCATGTTTTTGCGGGGAATGGTCCGCCGCCTGGCCGAGAAGAAGGCGCGTGAGTTGGGCTATGCCGAAATCACCGAAGAGATCCTCGAGCAGTTCAAAGGGCAGATGATGGGGACCATGGGTGGGGAAGGCGGCATGGCAGAGGCGGCCGATCAAATGGCCAAAGGCCAGCTGCCCTGGACCGCCGCCGCCAAGGAGCGCCTCGCTGCGGTCCCCGAGTTTATGCGAGGGATGATCAAGCAGATCGCCGATGAGATTGCTCGCAAAGGCGGCCACATGGAGGTCAATGTCGACCTGTTCGAAAAGGTCGAAGCCTTGGGAGAGATCCACGAGCGCGAAACGACTCCGTTGGAATGGACCGAAGGCGCATTAGCACTCCTGCAGCAGAAGATCAAAGAGTCTCCGCCGATCGCCATGGACTTCGTGAGTGACATGATCCGGCATGATACTGAGGAGATGGCGCGGGAGAAGGGGTTGACCAGAATCGACGAGCAGACCGCCGTGCAGTTGTGGGAAGCGCCTCAGGAGCGCGTGGCCTGGAGCGACGAAGCCTGGAAGCGTCTGCAGACCTCGCCCGATTTTGTGCGCAGCGGCATTCGTAAAGCGGCCGAACGCAGGGCCCGCAAGTTGGGTTTGAAAGAAGTCGACTCAGAGCATCTCACGACGTTTCGCAACCAGGCCATGATGAAAGCCGTGAAGCGAATCCGGTCCTTCGGATATAACGAGCTGACGTTTGATGCCTTTGACACCGCACTTCAAAAGACCAAGCGGTTGCAAGGCAACGATCAAGCGGAAAAGCGGCTGCAGGAAATTCGTTCCCACTTCAGTGATCCCGAAGTGAAAAAGCCGGAAGGCGGCACTTTGGGGGCCGACCTCATGGGACGATTCAGAAAATTCCTCAAGGGCGAAGGGTCTCTGTAAGAATCGACGGCGCCGCCATGATGATGCCTGGCGGCGCTGTTCTCATCTCTTTCTCCACGTCGCTCTCACTTCCACTGTTGTGCTTCCATCTTGTG
>CAADGJ010000336.1 GCA_900696505.1 uncultured Nitrosospira sp. | reverse complement strand
GACCAGATGGAAATCGTCATGACGATCGGGGCCGCTGTATCCGAGAGTCGCCAGACATACGAGCGGTATCGATTCCTGGTTACAGAGGAGAGCCCGGCCAAAAATGATTTGTATCGCGATTTCAGCGATCGTGTCGCCCGTGCGGTCGGGGCATCGGGAAACCCGAAGGTTGAGGCCGCGGCGACACTCTGCATCGCCGCTGTCATTCCGGCTCTGATCGGCATCTTTGAAGGCAAGACCCCGGCAGTCCCGGCCGACGCCACAGGCAATGCGAATCCCAGTGCCGCCAGCAGCAGCCCTCGGGGCGCCACCGGGGCCGATATTAAGCTTGTGAGCGTCATGTCGAGTATCAAGGGCGAAGAGGTTGAGACGCGTTGGGGACTCCACCCGCGTTTTCGTCAAGACTTGACACAGGAGGAGGCGAAACAACTGACGGCCACCATGAATCGAGTCGCCAAGATTCTCGGAGAGCGCTACGCCACCGTCGCCTTTTCTGACCAATGGGCCTCCTGGCATAAAGCCGGACACGCCTGACACAGCATTCCGGAAGCGGGACCATACCGGCCCCTTCCTCACCCATCGATCACCTTCCACGGAGGCGTCGTGCAAGCACCTGACCACATACAGCCCCCTCAGGATATGGTTCCGCAAAGCCTGCATCGACTTGGCGAACTGGCCCGCAACTTGTGGTGGAGCTGGAACCAACCGGCACGGCAGCTCTTTGAGTCGATCGACCCAACCTTGTGGTTCCTGACCCACCACAATCCCGTTCAATTACTCGCTGGAGTGAAACCCGAACGATTCGCGACGCTGGCCAGTGATCCGACCTTCGCACGGCAGTACTCCGCCGTCCTGCGCAGCTTTGACGAATACATGAGCAGCAAGAACACGTGGGCGGCCACGGAATTCCCTGCACTCCAGAATTCTCCGATCGCCTACTTTTCAGCGGAGTTCGGACTGCACATTTCAATTCCGATTTACAGCGGCGGCCTCGGCATCTTAGCCGGAGATCATTGCAAGGAGGCCAGCGACTTAGGCATTCCGCTCGTAGGGATCGGGTTCATGTATCCGCAGGGGTATTTCAAACAACGAATCAATCCTGAGGGTTGGCAGGAAGCGACCTATGTGCCTTTCAATAGATATGATTCGCCGATTCACCAAGCGCTGACTCCGGCCGGCGTTCCTTGCACCATCAAAGTTCAAATCGGCCATCGTCAAGTCACCGTGCTTGTCTGGCAGGTCCGAAATGGTCGGATGTCCCTCTACCTGATTGATACCGATGTGCCTGAAAACACGCCTGAAGATCGCGCGCTTTCGGCGAGACTCTATGGCGGCGATCAGGAGACGAGACTGTGTCAGGAATTTCTTCTTGGCATCGGCGGCGTCCGCGTCCTGCGAGCCCTTGGTATCACCCCAGCAGTCTGGCATTGTAATGAGGGCCATTCCGCCTTCCTCACGCTGGAACGGATTCGAGAGTTCGTCAGCACGGGACACAGTCATGCCGAAGCGAGTGAGCTCGTTCGGCAAAGCACCGTGTTCACCACGCATACCCCTGTCCCTGCCGGACATGACATCTTCCCCTTCCATCTGATGGACCGGTACTTTCACAACTACTGGGGCCAGCTTGGACTATCGAGGGAAGAATTTTTACGGCTTGGAGAAACGCCGGAGAGCGCTGGTCACGGCTTTAATATGACTGCGCTCGCTATGCGGCTATCAGCCCACGTAAATGGCGTGAGCCGGGAACACGGCCGTGTCTCTCGCCAAATGTGGCAACATCTGTGGCCCGGTCTGGCGCAGGATCTTGTTCCCATCCGCAGCCTCACGAACGGCATTCACGCGCCGACATGGATTTCTCCGGAATCGAACTCGCTCTATGCCAAATATCTCAGCCCAGACTGGGCGGAGCGCATCGACGACCCAACCATTTGGCAACGGGTCACAGACCTGCCTGATGACGCACTATGGGCGGTTCGGCAAACCACCAGACGCAAACTCATGCGATTCATTCGTGAGCGCGCGCGGGATGGATGGATTCGCGGACATCTCCAGCCCATGCAAGCCATCGCTAGAGGAACCCTGTTGGACCCAGAGGCTCTCACCATTGGGTTCGCCAGACGGTTTGCCACGTACAAGCGGGCAACCCTCCTATTTCGTGACCTGGAACGTCTCAAACAATTGCTCCATAACCGCTGGCGGCCAGTCCAAATCGTCTTCGCGGGGAAAGCCCATCCGGCCGACGAACCGGGCCGGTACTTTATTCACGAGGTCCTAAACTTCTGTAACGATCACAAGCTCGGCGGGCATATCGCGTTTCTCGAAGACTACGACATGCACATGGCCAAGTATTTGGTCCAAGGGGTCGATGTCTGGCTGAATACGCCTCGTGCGCCGTTGGAAGCGAGTGGCACTAGCGGTCAAAAAGCGGCGCTGAACGGAGTGATCAACCTCAGCGTGTTGGACGGGTGGTGGCAGGAGGGCTACAACGGCGCCAATGGATGGGGCATTCAACCTCTCCCTGAAGGCTCGGACACCCAAGCCCAAGATGCGCATGATGCCGAACAACTCTTTCGCCTGCTAGAACAAGAGGTCGTGCCGCTGTTTTATCAGCGGGATCTCGATGGAATCCCGCGCGGATGGCTTCACATTGTCAAAGAGAGCATCAAGACGGTTGCTCCGCGCTTTTGCACCAAACGAATGGTCAAAGAATACATGCGGCAGCTGTATGCGCCGGCGACTGCCCGTACGCCGAACAAATGGTAGCAGGAATTAGGTCTCGTCCCATGCCAGGCCGCTACATCTCCACCTGGGCATTTCCCGCAGGACTCCTGTTAATAGTCTGGATAAGTCCCCTGCCGGTAGGGGCAGCGACCTCCACGCCTAAAACCTCGCCGTCGCCACTGGAACGGGATGCCATGACGTTCTATCGGGCGGCGGAGTACAGCCGTGTCATCGATCTTATTCAGCACCTTCCAACCGGCCAAGAACCAAGCCTGGAAGCCATTCGTTACGCCATCCTCAGCTACGTGAAGATGGGAAAACCTGAAGAGGCATGGAAACTTTACCCCAAGCTTACCGCTGGGGATCGCCCTGATGACCCGGCGTTATTACGGGAAATCGCACGAGCATTTATCGTGTCCCGAGTCCGTGACTCCCAAGAACATATCCGTATCGCGGCCTATACGGCACTCGCAGAAATGGGGGAAGCCGATACCCTCCCCCTTCTCGAAGACGGACTGTTGGATTCTTCGGCACTTGTCCGGGCCAGGGCTGCGGAAGCCATTGGGCGGAGTGGACTGGCAGGACGTTCGGCCGCGCTCAAACGCGCGCTTCGAGATGAAGCGCCCGGCGTGCGTATTGCGGCAATCAATGCTCTCAGCGATGCCAAGGTGTCAGGTATTACCGATCAACTGACCGAAATTGCCCGCGTCGATGAGGGACCAGAATCGATCTTCGCGTTTGCAGGCCTGTACAAACTTGGCCGCACAGATGTGCTGACGGATATTTCGAGTGCGGTGACTCTTCCTGACCCCGAAGTACGTATGGCGGCCTTGGGGGTATTGGGGCGCTTGAAGCGCCCTGCCAGCCTCTCGATCCTCAGTCAGGCCGTGTATGATCCTCATCCTGCCGTGCGTGCCTTTGCCGCAGGCGCCTTGGGAGAATTCGGGAGTATCGAAGGCATCGCACCACTGACGCACGCCCTGGGAGATGAAGATCCGCGCGTCCGCAGCGTTGCGGCCTCCAGCCTCGGTCGCCTAGGAGTCTCAGAATCACGAAGCGTCGTTCAGCCGCTGTTAAAAGACTCAGACGAACATGTGCGAATTAGCGCAGTGGAATCACTGCTCCGCTTAGGCGATACCGGCGTCATTTTGAACGCGGCAGCCCTCGCGCGGCATCCCGATCCATCCATACGCGGCGATACCGCCCACGCGCTCGCCCTCGCGACCACGGCCAATGCGCTCCCGATTCTGGAAAACCTGCTACGAGACCAGCAACCGCTTCCTCGGCTCATGGCAGCCCGCGCACTGGGAAAGTCTCCGCTAAAATCGCTCATTCCTGCCGCTAAAATTGGCTTGCAGGATTCTGATGCGGCCGTACGTATTACTTCCGCCGGAAGTCTCCTTCGCATACTCTCCCGAAAAGACAAAGTCAGCACCCGTAAGGGCTGAGTCGACATGCTCAGCCCTCATCAGCTGGTTTTTTTTCGCTCAACTTCGAAAGTCCGCAAGAACCGGCCAACCCCGAGCCTCGACAAATTGGCTCAGGTTTTCCAATAAATGAACCTGACAACACATTGAATATTTTGTGCGATCCCAACAGCATCAACGCGGCGGGGCGCCGCGTGAATCGCGCAGGCATAGGCTGCAACTAGAATCCAGCAGAAGCGATGCCTCTACTGGGTTCTGTGATGCGAGGGTAAGCAGCAGTTTCTTAGCGGGACAATCTAGGTACCGGCAGGAAGTCAGGACATTCCATCTTGATGTCTCTCTAGGGTAGAGCCTCGTAGCCCATAAGACGAAAGACGAACGGGCGAGAAGAACGTTCTCTGCTCCTCTATTTGTAAGGCTTCTATGACACAGCGGCTGGCTGCTTCTTCCATTTGGCAAGAATGCGCTCGACCCGCATCTTGACCACCATATCCGTATCTTTCAGCAAGGGCTTAATCGCTTCGCGACCACGCTCATCCCCGATAGCTTCGAGCGCGGCCGCCGCCGTTAGCCGTGTAAACCAATCTTTGTTCTGCAACATCTCGATCAACGGATCGATGGCTTCTGGCGACTTAATGCGGCCCAACGCTATCACGGCTTGCTTCCGCACTAACTCCTCTTTGTCCTTTAGGGCCTTAATCAGCCCGGGCAACGCGGGCTCGCCAAGGTGTACCAGGGCATCGGTCGCATCTTCCATGAATTCATCATTCCGAAGCTGCTGCATGAGCGGCTCCAACACCCGCTCATCACGAATCTTTCCCAATGCCATGATCGCAGACTTCCGCACATCCCAATCGCGCAAAAGCTTGAGAAGTACATCAACGGCAGGAGATCCGATTTGTCCGATTCCCTCAATGGCGACCTCTCGCACCTGCCAGTCACCGTCACGAAGGGCTGCCGCGAGGGGTTCAACGCAACGTTCGTCCCCCATCTCGCCCAGCGTAATTGCCGCTTCCCGCCGCACAACCCAATCAGGATCTTTGAGGAGGTCGATCTGAATATCGATTTCATCCTTGACCTTCTCCTCCTCCAGCACGACTTCCTGCATGGGCTCAATAAGCTCCTGCTCCCCCATGGAGGAATCCAAGGATGCGGCAAGTTGGTCAGAGACTTGATCTGTCAAAGCCTCGTCTTCGACTGGGCCGACAGGGGAAACAGCCTGTGCTTGATCTTTTTTTTCGCCAGTATGTTCCATATCAAGAATCCTTATTCCGCAGGAGGGTTGGAGTAGGGTCAGATGCTTCGATACCGCCATTCATCAGGGTTTTGCTTCAGCCTGTTTCCCTGCCGCATGCTTTTTTCTTAACACGAGTGCTCGTCGTTTACGCTGCACCCGCTTGAGTCGTTTACGCAAGGACCGCACGGCTGGATCACCAGATTTGCTCTCGTCTTTAGTGCTAACGGCGATTTTCTTCTTCAGTCGGACTTCGTCTGATTCACCGGTCGGTTTCTTTGCCATTCAGCTTCAACCTCCAACAGTTAAGATCAACATCAACAGAAATAGCGGCATGCTCAGCGTGCCAATCTAGATCGGGCAGTCTAATCAAGTGCAGGAGGAGGTGTCAACTGAGGGAATGTCGATTGCTCGTGTCAGGAAACGATGAGCCCGGGGACGGTATTATGCGCCGAATGGTCTGCCGCTAACATACTGCCGATCCGCCGTTCACGGCGAACGTACAACGCTTCTTGGGGCATCATTCGGAGAGGTACGACAGGCACTTCTACCCCCTCTTCCTGGCGCGTATGCCGCTGTATGACTCGCGTATCGGTATTCAACAACATACCAGCTACGGAGGCTATCAGTGAAGAAGGTATCGGTGCCACCGGACGATGATTGCCGATGACTTCTATCTGCACAGGGCTAGTGCCGGCTTCCAGCATACCCAGTTCGCGAGCCGCGGCTTGCGAAAGGTCCAGCATTCGGCCTGAGACATATGGCCCCCGATCATTGATTCGAACCTGAACCGACTTTCCATTGGCGAGGTTGACGACTCGCACGAGACTGCCAAGCGGCAATTTACGATGAGCAGCCGTATAGGCGGCCATGTCAAAGACTTCCCCGTTCGCTGCAAGTTTCCCGTGAAACTCCTTTCCATACCAGGACGCAACGCCTCGATCCTTGATGCCGAGATCCAGGGGGAGATCGCCTTTGGGAAGGGCTGAACAGGCACTGATGAGGAGGCAGGCTACCAGGGGAGCAAGAGCAGATCCCGTCTTACAACGAGAACGGTTCCAGAAATTCCTGACCATAGAAGCACCTCGTTTGAAAGCCTGAAATCACTGTCTGCTGGAACAGCTCCTCAAAAGTGATTTCAGGCTACAGGAGATTCCCCTTGGCGACAATACCGTCTGGGTAGCAAGGCCCCCCTACAAATGGGCAACGAACCTTGCATGCCTGAAAACAAGTTGCGGTTTTTCCCGCCGGAAATACGCGACTAAAGACCGAACTGCCTTCAAATGAGCCAGCACTGCCACAACTCTAAGTCTTCCCACGACAGTACAGTTCACAAATGAACGTCCCCCAGAGATCACAAGGACGGAACGTAACAATCTGTCAGGACCTAAAGCGCCCCAACTCCGGATTGATCTACCGAAAGCGAATGGACCGATCTTCCAGTTTCGTGTTCAAAACAAATCGCTCAAAATTCTTTTCCAGCACTTCACCGAGAAGCTCTTCCCCGTCCTGGGGATCAAACCAAAATACATTGTCATGGCTACCGGAATGCGCATCGGTTCGAACGATCGAACTGCCATCTTCCCGATTGTTGGCCTGGATAACCAACTTGCTCCGGGCCTCAATATCAGTCATGAGAAATCCCCGCTTCGCATCGACCGTCAGGTCGAGAATTTTTCCGGACAACACGATATTGGGACCATTTTCTGATTCCGGTGGGGCAGCCTTCTGATACTGCACCAGCCAGCCTTTGCGCTTGAGATAGTCGGCAAGTGCTTGACCGGTTTCCTCACCGGCACTGCCGCTCGAGACATGAAAGTCTGTTTCACCGCCCCACATGGAGCTTCGACTTCCCACCTTGGCATGATCGGCCCGCGCGTCTTCAAATGGAATGACCACAACTTTCGGTCCAGCCATCGGCTTAACCGCTGAAGAGGCGTTGGTCATCTCCTTGGCCTTGGGGGTCAAATTCATCGGAATGATGTCGCCTTTCCCGGAGCAGCCCATGAGGAGCAGCAACCCGACGGCTACCGGCGCAGACATCCCCCGCACCACATGCTGTCGAATCATAAAATCTCTCTACCTCCTTGTGAGAAACACAACTTCACGAGAATGAATGCGCCT
>CAADGJ010000335.1 GCA_900696505.1 uncultured Nitrosospira sp. | reverse complement strand
TCAAAGACATGGGCATCGCTCTCGAGGAAGCACGGCGCCGGCAGCTCACCCTTCCAGGACTCACGCTCGCACATCAACTGTACGAGAAGGTGGAGGCGCTGGGCCATGGCCGCTCCGGAACGCACGCGTTGATGCTGGCGCTGGAAGCCCTTTCTAATATCGATCCAACCAGACCCTCGACCTCACTCTAATCACAGGAGCCGCATGAGAACGGGTACGCATCCTCTTGTTCTGGCACTTATCCTCACCATCACCTGCACCGCCTGCACCGGAACCCGTGGCCTGAACCGGCACATCTTGCAGGAATCCTTTCATGACCATCCGGATGTGACGACTGATCGCGACATCGCCGCCACCATGGCAATCCAGGCGACACTGCCGACGCCGTATCGCCTCGCTATTTATTTCAAACATGAGGACTTTCCCAGCCGGCCCGCCTTGCAACGAGTGGACTGGGTCAGTTCCGACGGCGCCCGCGTGCAACGGTCGCTCGAACCGGTACAGGAAGAAGGCATTCTTCAACGAACCTTCTTGCTCGCCAATTCAACCGTGCAGGGCAATACCCTTCGTGACATACGGCTCGCCGCGGCCCGCTACAACGCCGATGCGATTCTCATCATCGACGGGGCCTCGGCTTTTGAACGGTACAACAACGGCCACGCCTGGTGGTATGCCACCGGTATCGGCGCCTACTTTGCCCACGGCACTGAATGCCATGCCCTGTTCATGATGGAAGGCACGTTGTGGGATGTCCGGACAGGCTATCTCTACGGGACGCAAACGGCGGAAGGAGAAACAACGCTCATCGGTCCCGCCCCCTCACTCGACGACAAAGCCGCGGTGGCCGAAGCGAAGGATGTGGCGATGGCTCGCTTCGGCAGAGAACTCGCTGATACCTTGCGGCTGCTGAAGGAAAAGCAGAAGGCAATACCGTGATCGCCCTCCTCAGTTTCTGCTTCCAGTTGTGACTGAGATGCTGCCTGCGACTCGTCGCGAAGCAGTTGAGACCGAATCCCGCCGCGGTTGATCCGAACCAGCAACAGCTCGCGACGACACCTCAGTCTCTCGGGCGCTCAAACTGGGTTTCGCGCAAGGCCGCAGGACGCGAGGGACTGAGGCGTACTCTCTGCAGTACGTCGAAGTGACGAGTGCGCCGAGAACGAAGCCCGAAGCCATTTGCAGCGCCCGCTCACGGACTATCGAACGTCCATAGAATTCCGAGCAACACCAGGTGCTGATTCGGCGTGAGACTTAGCACGCCGGGTTGCACCTCTCCACGCCGAAAGAATCCGCCTCCTGCTCCGGTCGATTCATCCCATCGATGTTCGAGGCGCAGGATGGTGTTCGTCCATTTATAGGGAATTTTGTATTCCACGGTCGACGTCACCGCTTTCACGAATTGCTCCGATCCCGTCCAGCGCCCGTTTCGGTCCCAGTAGAACTCCGGCCTCGCCACCAGCGTCCAGGGGCCTGCGACATGCCACCGGGCTACCATATTTCCGCCGGTCACAAAGGCCCGCGGATGGCCGGGACGATCGGCGATGTTTTCGGTTCCGATGTCGTAGGACAGCGCCAGCGTGAGATCGTCGCCTTTCCATTCCACAATATGGTTCGCGTAAAACCGCCAGAACTGCAGCGCCGTGTTGTTTTGATCTGGACCACCGTAGAGCGTCTGCGTGAGCGTCAGCCGAGATGTGGCCTTGTAGGCCCATTGACCGCCATAACTGGGCTGATCGTTAGGATGCGAGAGGTGGTAATAGCCGTTGATCACAAACGCGGTGATGGTCAACTCATCGCTGACGGGATATTTGGCATTGACGCCGAACATCATGTAGGGCGTATTGTCCGCAATCCATGAACGCGTGTAGTTCGCATTGTCTTTCGCATACAACGACTCATAGCCGATGAGACTGTTGAATAACCCGGCGGTGATGGTAAGCCCGTTGCCGACCGGTGCCAGATAGGACACATTCGCACGATGCACATGCCGGAGCGTATCGGCCCCGCCGACCTCCCGTTCCCCCTGCAGAAATGCAAAGCGCTCAGAGTCGTACCCTCCTTGCACACCGAGTTCCATGCCCCACCGCGATGATTCGTTCACATCTTTGCGAACATAGGCGAGGGCCATGTTCGGCGCGAACTCGTTATGTCGCGCCGCCGTGGCGCGGTTTCGCCAGAGATGGTTTTCAGGAAAATTGAAATTCAGAATGTAGGCAGTATCGAGGTACGCGCCGTAGTGCCAGAGAGAGGCCTCCTCAGCAACCACAGGTGAGCCATCCGCCGCCGTGCCGCTATCGGCGAACGCCGTCGAAGCGACAGAGATCCATAGAAGGACCGCCAGACCAAGCCATGGTCTCCACCAGCGTGGAGCACTCCTGGCAGTTCGAGAAGCATCAACACTCGATCGGCGATCCGGCGTCATCCCATACTCGTAGACCGGCACCCTTCAGGCGGCTGGCGGTGCCCAATTAGATGGTCGAGAATCAGGAGAGATGTAAACGAATCGCGGAGAGAAAGGAACCAGAAAAGTAGCGCGAGTGAATCGCGAGCCGATTAGGTGTCCGATTCGGCGGGCGCGCCCCGGAGCGCTTCCAGCACTGCAAGAATCTCCGCCGGCCGTGGAGGACAACCGGCAATACGGACATCGACCGGAATGTGGCGATCTACCGGACCCGTCACCGCATAACTCCCCTTGAACACCCCGCAAGTGATCGCGCAATCACCCAGCGCAATGACGAGCTTCGGATCGGGCGTCTGCTTATACACATCCTTTAAGGCGCGCTCCATGTTGACGGTCACCGGCCCTGTCACCACCAGCGCATCAGCATGTCGCGGCGACGCAGCGATCTCCACCCCGAAGCGCTCCACGTCATAGACGGGATTGGCCAGCGCATTCATTTCCATCTCACAGGCGTTGCACGACCCCGTGTCCACTTCTCGAATCGTGAGGGATCGCCTGAATGGCTTGGCCTTTTCAATCGCCTCCCGGCTCACTGGCTCTTGTGACGCCTTCGCCATAGGATATTGGCCCGTGACGACACCGGTCGTAAGACTTTTCTTAACGATTCGAAACATGGCACCTCCGTGAGATCGTCGGAGCAATCGCGCAGGCAGTCGACTTCAGCTTCCCGCTACAGATCATTGCCGGCATAGGACAAATTGAAGCTCTTATTGATCAACGGAAAATCCGGCACGATGTTTCCCAGCGCCGCCCACTGAATTGCCGGCCAATGCACAAACGATGGATCCCGCACTTTACACCGGTGAATCCGTCCCTCTTCCCCTGCCATCACGACATACAGAATTTCACCACGCCACCCTTCGACGGC
>CAADGJ010000334.1 GCA_900696505.1 uncultured Nitrosospira sp. | reverse complement strand
CGTTCCCCGAATCCTGCAGCCTCTCTTTCCGCATCCGAAATTGCCGGGCTGCGAAACACTGCAGAGGCCGATTCTCGTGTGCGGTCTCTTCTGGGGGAACGCTGGGGATTCGTTGATGCGGACCCGATGCCGCCGACCAGCAAAACGACGTTCGGCTGCTGCCGACAACAGGCCCGTTTCACCAGGCTCACGTACTTCAGTTACAGCCACAACGTCGCGGTCGAAGTGCAGCTCAAAGATGGGACGGTACTCCAGGCGTCACGAATCGACGGGTACCTGCCGCCTGAAGGGACGCAGGATGTTCAACGCGGGATCGAATTGGCGCGGGCCGATGCCAGGCTCGCCGGCAAGGTAAACGGGCTACAAGGCCATGGGCTCCTGATGCAGCCGGATCGAGGGGTTTTCAAAAACGATCCGGGGTATGGTCATCGCGTTATCTGGATTACGTTTTCGCAGGGGGTGGGCGGTGATCCGAAGTATTGGGCCCAGGTGGATCTCACGGATGACCGCGTGTTGGATGCCGGCGATGAGCCTCCTCGATAAGGCAGGAAAGGAGAACCAATGAGGCGTTTTGCGGGGGCCCTCCTGCTATGTTGCGCAGCGGCTGTGCCGAACCTGGGGTTTGCCGAATCCTCGTCGGAACATCTCGACTGGGGCCGCTGGAGCTTTGATTACGAGGTCAAAGACAATACCGGACTCGCCATCCGGAACGTCGCCTATGATGGGGAACTGGTTCTGGGCAAGGCCAGCATGCCGGTCCTGCGAGTGAAATATGTCAAAGAACGCGTCTGGTGGAATCCATTCACCTGGTTCGGTTCCCGTGCAGACAGCGGTCGTTGCGGGCCGTTTCAGGATCGCTTGCGCTGGGTGGATCTGGTGCCGATCGTGAACTGCGGCGACAACAAGGTGTGCGTCGAAAGCGCCACCTCCCATGGTGTCAAGTGGCTGGAGCTTGGCATTTATGCGCGCATCGGGGAATACCACATTTATCAATCCTGGCATTTTTCGGAAGATGGCGAACTCCGTCCGGTCATCCAGAGCCGAGGGTTATCCTGCAATACCGACCATATCCACCACCCCTATTGGCGGTTCGATTTCGACGTGAACGGGAATGGAATGGATCAAGTCTTTGTACGGGATAACGGAGGAGCAGATAAGGGCTGGGGGCCGGGATGGACCAAATATACCAATGAACGAAATGACGTCAAACACGCCTCGACTCAGCGAACATGGTTTGTGCGCGATCAACCAACGGGGCATGGCGTGTGGCTTCTTCCCGGGGACGGGTACGCCCCGCTCAAGGACGATGGCGAGCGGGACTCGTTTGCCGACCATGATGTTGCGATTCGCCGGGCCAAGCCGGATGAAGACGTGCCCTGGGTCTTCGGCGCACGCGGCCAACTGGGGTATGACGAGGACAACCAAGGCGTCCAGGAACAGGACGTGGTGGTCTGGTATGTGGCACACCTTCCGCACATGGCTGCCCTAGGCCCGACCAAGTGGCTGACACTGGGGCCTACCTTAAAAATCCAACGATAACCCGTTCTTCCCAGCCTCTCTCCCCGTCCGACCAAATAATACGTGTATTCTTCCCCGTTGCGGTTCATACCCTAGGCACTCTATAGTAGGGACCGTTTACCCTAGATACCGTCCCTTCGGTCGCAGTACAATCAGCCGTTCTCACGATGATACAGCTGCCTCATCATGAACCACGGCCGAATTTCTGAACGCCTCTGGTTGCTGATCATCCCTATCGGGACAGGGTGCGTTCGCCGGAAGGAATTGGCATGAGTCAGCCGGCGTTTTCCGCAAAGGAATTTCAGCGACTCGGCGAGATTATGTATGACGCGCGCTCCGTCAACCGGAATGACGGGGTGTGGCATCTGGTATCGGCCGTGCAGCGCGTCGTGCCGTACGAGTTTTCAGGATGCGGCGCGGTCGATCTTCTCCACGGGATCGATCCTTCCCTCGGACACTCCACGTACCCTCGAGAATTCTGCCAACTGTACATGGGCCAGGGCCTCGCGGCGGATCCTGCTGTCAATCGTTTGCTGACCTCGGGCCAGACCGTCACCTCCAGCGCCGATGAACCGGTGGGCAATGAGCCCAGAGACGTCACGTCGCTCAAGCTGGCTTTCGGCATCAAAACCTGTCTTTCGGCAGGGGTGCGCGGGGACCATGGAGCCTGCTCCTACTTTGCCTTCAGTAATTTTGACGCCAAACAGGCGGATAAGCTGCGTCTGCTCCTCGACATTCTCACTCCCCATTTCCATTTGAGTTATATGCGCTGCAAATCAGCCTGGACCCCGAATCGACCGGCGCAACCTGCACTGCTGCTCAGTAAACGGGAAGAAGAAATTTTACGATGGGTGGCGGCAGGCAAAACGAATTGGGAAATCTCCGTCATTCTCAAGGTCAGTTTGAATACGGTCAAATTTCATCTCAAAAATATCTTCCAGAAGATCGGCGTCGAAAACCGGTGGAGCGCCATTGCCTACTGGCAAAATGGTGAACAGCATCGCATCATTCCACCATCGGCGCCCAGTGACGATCGTTCTCCGTCCGATCCCAACCGCCCGACCTAACTCGCACCATGCATGTCGACCCGCGCGCCGCCCAGTCCGTCACTACCTGACCGACCGGGAACGGAGCCTTCGCCTACCCCGATGGGTAGGTGACGCCGAGCCATACCTCTCGTAAAGTCTGCCCCATACAAACGTCACGCGAAACGTGACGTGTCAGTACAACGTATCACTGCCACTGACATGACAGGCCAGGGCCGAATGGCCCCAGGGAAACCGGAAGGAGAGGCCCTATGAAGCAGCTTGCCGCACATCCTGCAGCAATGGACGCAACATTCACTCTGCTCGACCTCCTACAACAGCGAAAGACGCGCCGCTTCGGCCGGGGTATGACCCTGCCTGGCGGTCCGCTGCAATACACGAGTCACCATGACCCGGTCCCTCTCAGCCGGGAAGAGGAACGCTATCTCATTTATGCGGCGATCGGCCGATCAGGACGCAACCTCGGCGATATGCAATTTGTTGGACGCCAGGGGGTGAGCGTCGGACAAGGCAATGCGCTGATGAATTTCAACAGTCGCACGGTCCCCAGTCCCTGCTCTGCGCAAACTACGCAGCTGTTCTACACCAACGATGACGGGGTCTTTTTCGTGGCCGACGCCGCAGGACCGGATCACCCCTGGGATCTGAACGTCATACAACTGCAATCATCCCGATTGGACATTCCCCGGGAAGCCCCGTTCATGCTTCCGTTCAATCAATGGTATACGAATCGGCCCGGCACTACCCTCTTCATGCCGGTGACCAACATCGCCTCCCTGTATCTGAATCTCCTGTTGATGATGTTCAGCGAGGAGACCGGCTATTTCATCGTCGATACGGACAACGGCAACGCGGCATGCGGGCTCGAGGCCTTCCGGAAAAGCGCGGGCGGGCATCTGCATGACGACATAAAAGCCCGCCGCATGTTCAGCCTGCGTGAACTCGATGCGGCGATTTGTGAAACGGCCATCCAGGAGCAGGGGATCATCTGCGAGCATCTCTCCCTCATGCAGCAGGCCCTTGGACTAGGAGGCGGCATCCAGAGCGTGGGAAGCGGGCGGCACCTCCTGGGCATGGAGCCTCACATCTACCCCGGACTGGGATTCCACTTCGTCGTCCCCCCGGGCAAGCCCTTGCGCGCGAATCCCGTCGGCATTCCTGGAGTCTGGGAAGGTCCCACGCCGCCGTTCGTGCCATCGATGAAGGACGCTGTGACCAAGCTCGTCGAGAGCAAGTTCGGGTCCGACGGTACCTTCAGGAAACCACAGGAACAACCCTACGCACAGCGCAACACGGCACAGCAGGTCCCGCAGCATTCCGAACGCGCCATCGAGGCGACCATCGCCTTTACCGAGTATGTCCTCGCGACGTATGGCCGGTTCCCGGCGCATGCCGACGCCTGCAAGTCGATCGTGGCCTGTCAGACGCATCATCTGGACGAAGACTTTTACGCAACGTTTTATCCTGACTCCGCGTTGCCGGACGCGCATCGCGAACACATGCATACGTGGCATACCCATTGACGACAACCATTTTCACGCTCTTACGAGCACTGGAGGGCATCATGACATCACAGACCTCTCGTCGAGTCGTCATCACCGGAATGGGAGTAATTTCTCCATTAGGTTCGACAGTTGATTTGTTTTGGCACTTATTGAGCCGCGGCGAAAGCGCGGTACAGCCGATTACCTCCTTCGACACCTCACCGTTTCAGGCTTGCCTTGGAGCGGAAGTGCGGGATTTCGATCCCGAAGACTTCCTGCATCGCAAACAGGCGCGGCGCATGGGCCGCGCGACCCAATTTGCCGTGGCCTCAGCCATGATGGCCTCGCGCGATTCGGGCATCGATTTGGAACAGGAAGACCGCGGGTCGATCGGCATCAGCATCGGCACCTCTATCGGCGGCATGAAAGAAGCGTTTGAATTTCACGACGCAGCTAAAGTCACTGCGTATGAACGGGTCAATCCCTTCACCATGGGCATGACCTTTCCCAATGCCATTTCGTCGGAAGTCGCGATCGTTCTCGGGCTGCACGGTCCTTGCGAAACCTATTCCATCGGTTGTTCCTCGACGGCAAACGCGATCGGGCGTGCCTATGAATGGATTAAATCAGGCCAGGCCTCGCTGGTTGTTGCCGGTGGAACGGAAGCCCCCCTGCACCCGAGTGTGTATGCGGCCATGAATGCCGGACGGGCGCTGGCGCCGGATGAACGAGGCACGATCAGAAACCTTCCGCGACCGTTCGACAAAACGCGTTGCGGCATGGTGCTCGGCGAAGGCGCCGGCTGTTTCATGCTGGAAGAGTACGAACATGCCCGCGCGCGGGGAGCCAGGATGTATGCCGAACTCGAAGGCTGGGGCTTTACGTGCGATGCCCATTCGATGGTGAAAGCGGCCACCACGGGTCAGGAACAGCAACGAGCGGCCAGGCTGGCACTGTCAACCGCTCACTGGTTCCCGGAGGAAGTCGACTATGTCAACGCGTGCGGTCTTGGCACCATGGAGTTGGATGCGCTGGAAACCCACACCGTGAAGCAGGTCTTGGGAACCCACGCGTATCGAGTGCCCATCAGTTCATTTAAAGCCGCATTGGGTCATGCCTTTGCCGCCAGCGGCGCCTTCCAACTCATCGGGACGGCCAAGGCGATGGAACATCAATTCATTCCGCCGACACTGAATCTGACGAATCCGGATCCCACCTGCGATCTGGATTATGTGTCCGGTGAAGGGCGGGCCGCACATATCGACCGTGCGCTGATCAATAGTTTTGGATTCGGTGGCAAAAACATCGTGCTCGCGCTCTCCCGCATAGATGCCAGGGTGGCAACGAACAGCCCAGTGGCTGCATCGGCAGGATATGGCCTGCACCATTTGGCAGGAGTGTCCTAGGCTCACGACATGAAGGACCGCAGACTCATGACCACGGGCATCACACCAGCAGCGGTCTATGCGGCCCGGTCTGTTTCAGGCCGGGCCGCACGATGCCACGTCAGTGTCACTGTCGGTCACAGCAAGCAGGGTGGACACCGAAGGCCGAGCGCCTCTTCACAACCATCAGGACATCCGGTTTCTGGGCGCAGGCATATACAGGAACAACCAGGCATCCATCCACATTTAGGTGAGAGTCGAATATGAACGAAACAACTTACACCCCAACACGCGTCTTCATCATCAATCCGCAGGAATTGGTTCGAGTCGGCATGCGCACATTGCTGAACTCTGTCCCGGACTTTACCGTGGTCGGAGAGGCATCCACTCAAACTGATGCGCTTCCCCTCGTGCTCGAACAGAGCCCTGACATCGTCATTGTGTATTTGCGCGTGCAGGACGGAACGGGGATTGAGACGGCTCGGGAAATCTTGACGCATCTACCGGGAGCCCGCCTCCTCTTCCTGGCCGACACCCTCAACGACACCATCCTCCTGTCGGCTGTTTCCACCGGCGCCCACGGATATGTCCTACAAGATGCGGGATCCGAAACGCTGATGCATGCGCTGCGCAGTATCATGAAAGGCCAGGCGTATCTTGATCCCGGGGTGACCCGGCACACCTTCGCCTATCTCCGGAAAGTCGCCGATCGGGAACCTGAACGGGGCCGGCACCTGCTGTCGCCGCAAGAACGGCGCCTCCTTCCCCTCATCGCACAGGGCAAAACCAATAAGGAGATTGCCGCGGAATTGGGCCTCAGCGACAAAACCGTCAAGAACTACCTGGCGAACGTCTACTCCAAACTCCATCTCACCAGGAGGTCCCAAGCCGCCGCCTTTTACTTGAAAACTATTCCTTAACGAGGGCATGGCCTGACAGCGACTGGTGCGCTACTCAAGTTCTTCCGCGCGAGCGCCGACAGAGTACCGACGGACTCTCTCGCCTCCGCGGGATCACCTGAGCATGCACCATTTACGATCCTTCCAGCTCCGTGACATGACGGCCTGCGGAGCGGCACTCCGGCAATCGGGTGCCGGAGCGCAGAGCTTCGACGAAGTTGCCGACCGCCTCGTTCGCCATCTTTACACGTCGTTGACCATGCCCCAGACCGGAGAGCCGGCCTGCGCCTTGATCCGACTGTTTAAAACCACCTCCTACGAACATCTGGCGCCAGACCTCAAAGTTCTAGCCGATCAACGGCTTGGCGGAACAGCCGGCGCTCCATCCATGACCTGCCTGACCCTCTCGGCCAGTGCCGGCATGGTCCCGGGCTGGAATGACCACACATTGTCGAGCCGCTTCCGGGTTATTCCCCTCCGCACATCCGAGGAGCTGGATAAGCTTCCGATGTTCAGTCAGCTGTTCCGCCAATTGGGTGTCGGATTACCTGACCTCGCGAGACCGAACACAAGTCTGCTTGTAGATCCTGGCGAACATGCCTTCAACGTGTTCCACGTTCCTGAAGCGGCGGGAAGCCCCTATGTACCGGCGCAAGAGGGGTTCGTCGAGAAATATGGAGTCCGATCGGTATTGGGATTCGGCGCGCCGCTGCCCGATGGACAGCTCTTCTCGATCATTCTCTTCAGCCAGGATGTGATCCCCGAAAGCACCGCCCAGCTGTTCAAACCTCTGGCTCTTTGCGCGCAGACGGCCCTGGCGCCTTATGCTGAGAGGTCGGCCACGAACTCCGTCAAATCCGTCGAGCCTGCCAAGAACCAGAACCTCGACGAATCCTCGACCATCGACCATTTGAAGTCACGCATCGCTGAACTGGAGCGACTCCTTGCCGTTCAGGAACAAACGGTAACCACCCAAGCTGAACGGATGGATCTCGTCGTCCGTGGGTCTGAGGCAGGCACCTGGGACTGGCACATCGGCACCGGACAGGTCACGTTCAACGAACGCTGGGCAACCATGCTCGGCTACCAACTGCATGAACTCGAACCAAACGTTGGAACCTGGGAGCAGCTCGTCCATCCGGACGACCTGCCCGCGGTGATGGAGAAGGTCTCTGCTCATCTTCGCGGCGACACACCCTTGTATTCCACTGAACATCGTCTGAGGACCAAGTCCGGAACCTGGTGTTGGGTCTTTGATAGCGGCCGTGTGGTTGAGCGCGATGCCTCAGGCAATCCCGTCCGAGCCGCGGGCATCCATCTCGATATTTCCGCGCGCAAGGAATTGGAAGCAGCCCAGGCTCTCGCCCAGCGAGATCTCCAAGTCAAACAACAGGCGCTGGATGAGGCGCAAACATTGGCCCATCTCGGCTTCTGGGAGTGGGACATTGTCACGGGGGACGAACAATGGTCGGACGAGCAATGCCGCATATTCGGCTTTGAGCCAGGGACCGTCAAGCCGACCTATGCCACGTTTCTCTCCGCCCTGCACCAGGACGACAAGAGCCGCGTCCAACAGGCAATTGATGCGGCGATCACCTACGACTTCCCCTATAACATCGACTGTCGGATTCACCGGCCGAGCGGCGAAGTGCGCCACATCAACTGTCGTGGAACCGTCCGCCGAAAACCCGACGGTTCTCCCCTCGCCATGACCGGAACGGTGCAAGACATTACTGCCCACAAACACGCCGAATTAGCATGGCGTGAGAGCGAAGCCCGCATGCGCTCAATCTTCGAAAGCGCGATAGAGGGTATCGTCGTCATCGATGAAAAGGGCCGCATCGAAAGCGTCAATGCGGCCCTGCTACAGCTGTTGGGATATGAGGCGCATGAATTGATCGGCCAGAACATTTCGCTGATCATGCCTGAGCCCTATCGCGCCAACCACTCGCACTATCTTGCCAATTACCTGGTCACGGGGAAACGGGTGATCATCGGCAGCGGCCGCGAGGTGACCGCGGTTCGAAAAGACGGCACTCTCATCGACATTCATGTGTCCGTCAGTGAAATGCAGATCGGCCCCTCGAAAAAATATACAGGCATGATCCGCGACATTTCCGTGCGGAAGCGGATGGAAGAAACCATCCATGAAAGTGAAGCACGCTTCCGGCAACTGGCGGAATCGATCGATGCCGTCTTCTGGCTCACCACGCCGGACAAGAGCGAGGTGCTGTACGTCAGCCCTGCGTTCGAAACCATCTGGGAATGTCCGCGCGACATTCTCCGTACCAATCCCCTCTTCTGGCTCGAGCACATCCATCCGGAAGACCAAAAACGTGTATCGGTCGCGGCAGCCTGTCAGGCGCATCTGCCCTATGACGAGGAATATCGGATCATCACGGCCACGGGACGTGAACGTTGGATCAGGGACCGCAGCTTCATCATCAAGAACGAGGCCGGGCAGACCTATCGCATCGCGGGCATCGCGCAGGACATCACCGAATCCAAAGAGCTGGAGGCACAACTCCGCGCCAGCGAGCAGCGGCACCGTGCCCTGGTGGAGCTGTCTCCCCATGCCATCTACGTCAACTACAACGACACCATTGTGTTTGCCAACCAGGCCTGCGTGAAACTCTTCGGTGCGTTCGACGCCTCACAACTGCTTGGGAAACCTGTGATGGAGTGTATCCATCCCGACTCGCGCGCCACTGCACAAGAGCGCATTGCCCGTCTGCGATCGTCGAACCAAACCGTGGCACCGACGGAGGAACGGTTCATGGGACTCGACGGTTCCCCCATTGAAGTGGAAGTGGCGGCCGCCCCCATCCGATTCGAGGGGAATCCGGCCATCCAGGTCATTTTGACCGATATTCGTGCTCGTAAAGAGCTCGAGCGGGCCTTGGTGGCTACCAATCTCCAACTGGAAGCGATTCTTGCCAGCGCCACCAAAGTGTCCATCATCGCGATCAACACTGATGGCATCATCACAACCTTCAATGCGGGCGCGGAAGAGATGCTCGGATATTCCGCTGAGGAAATGATCGGACAGCCGATGATCACCGCCCTGCATCTACCGGAAGAGATCGACAAGCATACCCGCGACATGAGCGAGCTGTACGGCGCTTCCATCCAGGGATTGGAAGCGTTGACCCAGCAAGCTCGATTAGGTGGATTCGACGAGCAGGAATGGACCTATCGGCGAAAAGGCGCGCACCGCCTCACGGTGCTGGTCACCATCACGGCCCTCAAAAACACTGATGGTGTCGTGACCGGATTCCTGGCCATCGGAAAAGACATCACCCAACGGAAGGAAGCGGAGGCCGCTCTGACAGAGGCCGCTCGCGAACTGGCACGGAAAAATGCGGAACTCGCCCTGGCGAGAGATGAGGCCCTGCAAGCGGCCCAGGCGAAAGCCGACTTCCTCGCCACCATGAGCCATGACATCAGAACCCCGATGAATGCGATCATCGGGATGACAGGACTTCTGCTGGATACTGCCCTCACCGAAGAACAACACGACTTCGCCGAGACCGTCCGCCGCTCGAGTGATGCGCTGCTGACCATCGTCAACGATATTCTCGACTTCTCGAAAATCGAGGCCGGGAAACTCAATTTTGAAGAAATCGCCTTTGATCTTCGATTGGCCGTCGAAGACACAATTGAGTTGATGGCCGAACAAGCGCAGAGCAAGGGCCTCGAGTTGATCAGCCTGGTTGATGCCGCCGTCCCCACCGGCGTCCTGGGCGATCCCGGCCGGCTCCGACAAATTCTCGTCAACCTCGTCAGCAATGCCGTGAAGTTCACCACGACGGGCGAGGTGTTTGTCCACGTCACTCGAGAGACGGGAGAAAGCCCGAACCACCTGCGTTTCGCTATTACGGATACAGGCATCGGCATCTCGGATGAGGCGCAGAAAAAACTGTTCCACGCTTTCGTCCAGGCCGACAGTTCGACGACCCGCCGATTCGGAGGAACCGGTCTCGGACTCGCCATTTGCCAACGCCTCGTCCAGCAAATGCATGGACGCATCGGCATCGACAGCCGGCCCGGCGAAGGGAGCACCTTCTGGTTCACCGTCGCACTACCCGAAGCAGCTCTTAGCCCTACGTCTTTCGCTCTTTCATGGGATCGGCTCAGCGGGCGGCGCATTCTCGTCGTGGATCCGAACAACAGGATGAGGAAGGTGCTGCAAGAGGACATGGCGGCCAAAGGTCTGCAGTGCAGTAGTGCCAGCAATGCGGGAGAGGCCTTGGACCTGGCGCAGGCGGCTGCAGCCATGCAGAAGCCCTTCGATCTGGCGTTGATCGAGTTGCACCTGCCCGACAAAGACGGTTTTGAGACAGCCGCGTTACTGAAGCAGAATTCCACAACCAGCGGCATGCGCCTGGTGATTTTGACCACCGTCGGCCGGCGGGGAGATGGAACTACCGCGCGGCAGCTCGGCATCGATGCCTATCTCACCAAACCGCTGCGGCAAACACAGTTGCTCGAATGCTTTTGTCAGCTGCTGGATGTCGCTCCGCCGGGCGTCGCGTCAGACACGGCTTCCACCGGCACACCGCCGCTGATTACCCGGCATACCTTGAGCCAGACCCCGACGACGTCGACCACACGCCTGCTTCTGGCAGAGGACAATCCGGTGAACCAGAAGGTGGCCTGCAAGATGCTGGAGAAGCTGGGCTATCGCGTCGATGTGGCCAGCAACGGTCAGGAAGCCGTGGCCGCCCACGAGCGGATGCGCTATCCGCTGATCTTCATGGACTGCCAAATGCCCGAAATCGATGGCTTCGAAGCGACCGCGCTGATCCGCAAGATGGAAGGCAAATCTGCCCATACGCCCATCGTCGCCATGACGGCCAATGCCATGCAGGGAGATCGCGAACGCTGTCTGGAAGCGGGCATGGACGACTACGTCGCCAAACCTGTCAGGCCGAAAGACCTTCAAACCGTGCTGGATACCTGGCTTGGCAATCGCGCGGACAAAACCGGGACCACCGGGTAACAAGGAAATCCATTATGTCCGTCCATCCTCTTCGTCTCAGACATCGACATGAACCAGGGCTGGACTCCAGCATCCTGCATGTCTTGCCGGCCAATATCGCCGTGCTGGGCGCCGATGGAACCATTCTCGCCGTCAATGAAGCCTCGAAGCGGTTCGCCACAGCCAACGGGTTCACCGAGAACGCCCACGCGGGGATCCGACACGTTCCGGACAGAACATTCGGATGTTCTCGTACGAGAGTCCGAACGCCTCAGCTCGTTTCTGCGGCGATGGTTTCGTAGCAATCGTCACCCCTATGCAGGGGCAGTAGGACTACGGCGCGGTGGTCAAGCATATCAATGTGTCCCACTTCAAGCAGGAGTAAGCCGCCATGCATCGCAGCCAAGCAGGGTTGATGGCCATCCTAGAGGCGGCGGTGGACGGCATCGTCGTGATCAACGAACGGGGCATCATCGAGTCTGTCAACCCCGCCGTCACGAAACTGTTCGGCTACACTCCGGACCAGTTGCTCGGTCAAAACGTCAAAATGCTCATGCCCGATCCCTACCACACCGAGCATGACCAATACCTGCGCAATTACCTGACATCCGGCCTGAAGAAAGTCATCGGCATCGGGCGTGAAGTGCTGGGACGGCGAAGCGATGGAACGTCGTTTCCGATTCATTTAGCCGTCAATGAAATACTGGTCGACGGGTCGAGAAAGTTTGCAGGAATCGTCCGGGATATCTCGTCTCAGATCCTGTCCGAAATGCAGTTCCGGCAGGTGGTCGACTCGGCCCCCAACGGCCTGCTGATGATTGATCCTCACGGCACTATCATGATGGTCAACAAGCAGGTCGAAGCCATGTTCGGATACAGCCGCGAGGAATTATTGGGAAACCGAGTGGAAATGTTGATGCCGGAACGGTTCCGATCAAATCATTCCACCTACCGTCGCGGTTATTTTTCGGGGCCTACCTCCCGCGCCATGGGAGTGGGGCGGGATCTTCCCGGACTGCGTCGAGATGGGTCAGAGTTCCCGGTTGAAATAGGGCTCAACCCGATTGACACGCCCCAAGGCCGACTTGCTCTCGCGTCCATCGTCGACATTTCAGGACGCAAACGGATGGAAGATGCGTTAGCCAAAGCCGCCGAGGACCTTGAAGAAAAAAACCGCGAATTGTCGGAAACGCGCGACATGGCGCTGCGAGCCGGCCAGGCCAAGACGGATTTTCTCGCGACCATGAGTCACGAGATCAGGACTCCGATGAATGGCGTGTTAGGTATGACAACCCTGCTGCTCGACACCACCTTGACTGCAGAGCAGCGGGATTACTTGCAGACGCTCAGAAGTTCCAGCGAGTCCCTCCTGCGCATCATCAATGACATTCTGGACTTCTCAAAGATCGAAGCCGGCAAGTTCACCATCGAACATATTCCGTTCGATCTCCGGCTCACAATAGAAGATACGCTGGACATTCTGGCGCCCACCGCGCAAGGACGGCAGCTCGAACTGGTGGGTTTGATTGATGCGCAAACTCCCCGCACGGTCGTTGGTGATCCTGGCCGCATCCGTCAAATTCTCACCAACCTCGTCGGCAACGCAATCAAGTTTACGGAGCATGGTGAAGTCCTGATCCAGGTTTTACAGACAGACGAAGATCCAGGGTCAGTCGTCCTCCGATTTGAAGTGATCGATACCGGCATCGGCCTGAGCCCTGAGGCGCAAGCCAAAATGTTTCAGGCCTTTACTCAAGCCGATAGCTCAACGGCCAGAAAATATGGCGGAACGGGTCTTGGGCTGACGATTTGCAAACGTCTCGTCGAGTTGATGGGCGGAACAATCGGCCTGCAGTCATTCGCCGGGCAGGGAACCTGCGTTTGGTTTACAATCCGCCTTGGCACCCACACGGACGCGGCTCCGGCGGTTCCTCCCATCCCCTCAGGCTTGGACCTCACCGGCCTGCGGGTCTGCCTGGTCGATGATAACGCGACCAACCGGAGCCTCCTCCAGTACCATGTGTCGGCCTGGAACATGCACCACGAAAGCGCGGTCGACGGCCCGTCTGCATTGGCCCTCCTGCGGAGAGGGGTGGAAGAAGGGACGCCGTTCGATGTCGCTATTATCGATATGTACATGCCGGAGATGAACGGCCTCGAGCTCTGCCGGTTGATCAAACAAGATCCGGCTCTTCGAAAAACGCACCTAATCATGCTCACCGCTTCGGGCCAACGTGGAGACAGCCTGGCTGCCCAGGAGGCCGGCGCCGCCGCATACCTGACGAAACCAATCCGCGAACGCCACCTTGCCGATTGTATCCGTCTCATCTTCGGCCGCGACGATGCGAAGGAACAGCCGGCTCCGTTTCTTACGCGTCATACCATCACTGAAGCGATAGCTCGGGAGGCGCCACGGCTGCTGGTCGTGGACGATAACCCGGTCAATCAGAAGGTCGCCGTGAAGATGCTCGAAAAATTGGGATGCCGCGTGGATTTGGCGGGAAACGGGATGGAGGCACTGGCTGCCATCTGCCGACATCAGTACCCGTTGGTCTTTATGGACTGTCAGATGCCGGATCTCGACGGCCTCGAGACCACCCGATTACTGCGGTCCCAGGAAAAGCCGGGCGAACATCTTCCGGTCATCGCGATGACAGCCAATGCGATGGAGGGCGATCGCGAAAGCTGTCTTAAGGCCGGCATGGATGACTTTATCAGCAAACCGATTATCACCTCCGATCTGAAGAAGATCCTCGCGCGATGGGTTCCGCAGAACCAATTGGAAGGTGAGCAAGCCGCCTCGCCTGAAACCCCGTCGTCTTGATTGCCCCGTTCCCCCAAGACGCTCCTCATCCAGCCGGCTCGCCCGACTTCATACAAGCTTCGCGTCCTCTCTCCCTATCTCGCGATTGACAGAAGCCGGCGCGCCCACTAGGATACGCCCTCAACAAGGAGGGTCCGTGCACGCGTGAGTCATCCGTCTCCATCCCATACCCCGTCCGCACAATCTACAGCAGCCCATCGCGTCGAGCAGCTCTTCGAAATCCTGATCTTCGGGAGCCGATGGATTCAAGCGCCCCTCTATGGCGGGCTGATCGTCGCTGAACTCCTCTATGCCGCCAAGTTCCTGACGGAACTCTGGCACATGATCGTCCATTTCCGTGAGGAGAGCGAAACCCTGTTCATGCTGGGCGTGCTGTCACTGATCGACGTCACCATGGTCGCCAACCTCTTGACCATGGTCATCATCGGCGGCTACGCGACCTTCGTCAGCAAACTCGATCTGGAAACCCATCCGGACCGCCCTGAATGGCTCACCCATGTGGACCCCGGCACCATCAAGATCAAGCTGGCCGCGTCGTTGGTCGGTATTTCCAGTATTCACCTCCTCAAGGCTTTTGTGGACGTGACCAACGAAAACCCCGAACACATCAAATGGAAGATCTTTATTCACATGACCTTCCTTGGTTCGGCGATCTTTCTGGCCTATACCGACAAGCTGATGCAGCGGGACCGGAAACACTAACCGCACCTCTGGAAAGGTTGGGGCATCCTGTTCCGTCGTATCAATTGAGATACGGGTGGTATCTATTCCGATAATCAATCACCCATGTCGTCAGACACTGCCCCTTGTATCCGCCGGCTCTCCCCAGCCATTAACGACCCTGCACTGTCGCTTCGAATGACCGCCTTGTCCTTCTTCACCGAGGCATGTGTTGTGCTTTTTCATCCCGTGAAGGAATCACACTCGCCATCCGGCGGCCGGTCATCCACCATCGCCACGGAGTCCCGATGACTACTCCCGGTCCTGAGAAAGATACCTATCTGACCGTTGCCAACATTCTGGGAGAGGAAACGGAACTGCTTCACGGCCCCTTCTCGGACGACCACCCTCTGAAGGTCCTGGAACGGGCAGCTCCTACGGAAGCGTCGGACAAGCGGTATCTCGACGAACTCAACCGCCACATCCACGCCTGCCATCCGAAGCGTGCCGGCCTCTGCCTGTCCGGCGGAGGTATTCGAAGCGCAACCTTCGGACTGGGCGTCCTGCAATCCCTGGCACGCCTGCAGTTGTTGGACAAATTCGACTTTCTCTCTACGGTGTCCGGCGGCGGCTATATCGGCAGCTGGCTCACCGCCTGGATCCATCGCCATCCCCGTGGCCTGCAAGGCGTCATCGAGGATCTCAACAGACCATCCAAGGCCGGTTCGGAGGAAGCGTCTCTGCCGGTCCGGTGGCTGCGAAACTATAGCAATTACCTCAGTCCGCACTTGGGCTTCTTCTCCGCCGACTCCTGGACACTGCTCGGCATCTATTTGCGCAACCTCCATCTGAATTGGATGGTCCTGCTTCCCTTGCTCATGATGCCGTTGCTCGCCCCCCGCTGGATCATCGCTCTCGCCCAGCTCAATGCCAAAGAGACCTCACCGCCGCCCATTTCAGCCGCCTCGCTGCTGGTCATCGGGATAGGCCTGGCGGTCATGGCGTTGATCTATTTGCACCTTTGCAGGCCCACCCTTCGTGAGTTCCGTCGCGACACCTGGTGGCAAACACTGGAGAGCCAGCGCTGGTTTCTGATCGCCTGTCTGTGTCCCTTGCTCATCTCCGTCACCTGTCTCACCACCGCATGGGCCTGGTTTCGCAATGGCGGGGGTGGAACCGATCAATTCACCTGGGCTCACGCGGTCTTCGGCGGTGCTTTGATCCACACGGTCAGCTGGCTCTTTTCCGCCGTCGCTCTCAAACGATTCAGAGCATTCACCCGCTGGCTCTTGTTAGAAACCCTCGCCGTGGCCTTCACCGGCGCGCTGGGCGGATGGCTTCTGCGGGCATCGTTCATCAAGACCTGCGGTCAATGGAACGTCGCCTCCCATGCGGAATGGTTTGCCACACTGGCAGTCCCCGGGGTCCTGACGATATTTCTTCTCACCGCGACCATTTTTATCGGCCTCGCCAGCCGGTTCACTGAAGAACAGGACCGCGAATGGTGGGGCCGCACCGGTTCCTGGGTGCTGATCGCAATGGTCATGTGGTCAGGCCTCTGCGCCATCGTGATCTTCGGACCCGGCCTGATCCACTGGATGACGCCACAGGTAGCTGCCTCGGTCGGCGGACT
>CAADGJ010000333.1 GCA_900696505.1 uncultured Nitrosospira sp. | reverse complement strand
TAAACCATCTCTCGCCGCTCATGAAACGTATCTCGATCGGAACAAGAGCTGATAGTTAACGGCTGCTCGCTCAAGGCTGATCGCTTTCAGTTACGGAGATGCTGAAGGCGGACCGTCCACGAGCAGCGTGATGTGGAAGGCCGTTCCTTTTCCTTCCTCGCTTTCGACGCTGATGGTGCCGCCGTGCGCATCCACCACGTCTTTGACGATCTTCGTGCCCAGTCCGGTGCCGCCGGCTTTGCTGCTGATCGCCCGATAGGTGAAGAGACTATCGCGGACTTCCGGCGACATGCCTTTGCCTGTATCGATGACCGAGAGCATGATTGTGGTTCCTCCTGTTTCGGTGCGGCCTCGCACCGTGACCGAGCCGCCCGGCGGGACTTCGGGAATGGCGTTGTTGACGAGATTGTACAGCGCGTTGAACAACCGCGGTTCGTCGGCTTGGATGACCGGAAGATCGTCGAGCCCTTCGGTCCGGAGTGCTACCTGCCGTTCATCGGCGAGGACCCGCAGCGTGTCCATCACACTGGCAACGACCTCGGCCACGCGGCAGGGCGCAAACTGCAACGGCCTCGTCAGGCCCTTCACGGAATCGGCGATCTCCTTGACCCGTTCGTGAATGCGCCCGGACGATCCGCGGATCATCTCGATGAGCTCCTGCGCCATGTCATGACTCGGCTTCATCGAACGCAGGGTCGGCTCGGGAAGTTTTTCGAAACACTCCCGCACTTCTTCCTCCAGCAACTGGGCCCCGCTCATGATGGGCATGAGGAGGTTCTTCAGATCATGGCCGATGTCGCCCAGCACCCGGGCCACTTCAGCCAGACGCTGCTCTTCCGCCAATCGCGCCTCAGTGCGGCGGAGCTCTTCTTCGGTGCGCATGCGATCGATGTACAGGCCGAGCCTGTTGCCGAGATTCCCCACCATGTCGAGGACATCCTGATCCGGCTCGCGAATCGCGCGGAAGAAAAATTCCATCACGCCATAGATCTCGTTGCCCTTCTGCACCGGAAAGGCAAATGCCCCATGCAGGCCGGCCTTGTCGGCCAATGTGGTCCGCCGGAACAAGGGATCCACCACCACGTCTGGAATCCAGATCGGTTTGCCGGCTGCCCAGGTTCGACCGACGAGTCCTTCGCCTCGCCCGAAAGTCCGGCCGCGACTGTCCTGCACGAACTCCTCCGCATCCAGCTGCGGGATATGCCACAGATCCACGAAGTGGAGGGCCTGGCCCTGCTGATCCAGCTCCCAGAACATGCCCAACTCCCAGTCGAGCGTTTCGCCGATCGCCTGCAGAACGGCATGGCCGACATTCTTGAGCGTCACCGTTTCGGTCATGACTCTGGTGACGGCATATTCCGCCCTCAGACGCCGCGCCGACCGGTTGGCCTCGGCGAGTGCGTCTCTCGTGTCATCGACCATCCGCACGTAGCCGCGACTGACATAGGTCAACGCCATGAGGTACCCGGCGAATCGCACGCCATGCCAGATCCACCAGTCGCTCTGCCAGGGCGCCGAGAAGAGAAACATCGTTTCGGCCAATCCAAAGAGAATCGCGAGCGTACCCAGGAGCTGATGCTCCGGTCTGCCGGTTCGTTTGGATTCGATCCAGAACCCCGCCGCCCCTACGAAGAACAGGCAGGCAGCGAGGCCGTTCACCGCGAGGGCCATCGGGACAAACTGAGCCTGCTCGGTGAAGCGAGGTAGGCGATGGGGCATGGAGACGACGAGCATGCCGAAGGCGATCGTTCCACCGCCGATGAGGTAGGGCATCAATGCCTTCGTCCGTTTTCCAATCAGACGCGGCGGATGCCACACGAACGAGAAGGCCACGCCGCCGAGCAGGCTGGCCGCACTGCGCAACAACACGAAGCCGTGATCCGGGGAAGAGAGGGCGTGGAATCCTTCGAGAATGCCCATGCCCAGCAAGCCGCTCGCGATACCCTGCAGGCGCTCATCGTCCCATTCCACTTTTCGCGCGAGCAACACCAGGCCCGTGAGGATCGCCGCCAGGCCACCCAAGGCTTCCACCGTGGAGTGGAGCGGCAGGTTCACCCAGATGACATGCGGCTGGAAGACATGGATGAGGAGGCCGGAGGGGAGCGCGATCGCCACGAGGACGACCAGCACCAGCGGATGCATCAACGGTGGGAGGCGCATCTCAGGTAATCGGGTCTCACGGGTCGACCGATGCGCCCTAGCATGGGCCGGACGCTGAAGAAGGTCAAGGGACGCCGGAAGGTCTCCTGACGTCCGTGATCAGGAAGCCACTAGCGCCGCCCCGTGCCGGATTTCTACGAAATCCTGATTGACCGGGATCCTGAAACTCCCGTTCGGCTGCGCGAAGTGAGTCTTCAGATAGCTTTCCACATCGCGTCTGGTCGGCGGATTCGCAAGGTCGAGGAGGTTCAGCATGAATTCAGCCACGGCATTGGTCTTAGCGAGATCCGGCGTCTCGACGTGGGCCGGATCCATCGTCATGGTGACGTCATACCGGTCGCCGTGCTTGGCGCGAAACGTGTCCATCGTCTGCCGGAGCTCGAAGCGGTGGCCGAAGAAATGATGGAGCATGTTCATGCAGCCACTCTCTCGGTGCTGCAGAACGAGCACCGTCACGCCACCGGGAGCCATCCAGGACACGAGCCGCTCGATGTGGGCGAGCCAGTCCTTGGCGGGAATGTAATAGAGGGTGTGCAAGCAGAGGACGAAATCGCCTTGCACAGTCGGCTACGCCTCCATGATCGGATGGTCGATCGCCTCGACGGCCGGCAATGCCTGGCGGAGCTGATTTAAGAGATAGGTATTCGGCTCGATCGCGATGGTTTGGGTGAAAGAGCCGGCGAAAGTTTTCGCCATCTCCCCGTTCCCCGCTCCCGCGTCGATGAAGGCCCGCCGGTTCGGAAGCTCTTTCACCACCCGCTCGAGCCAGGTGCGCGCGTTGCGCTTCTGGTTCGTATGATCGAGGAAGATTTGAAACGCCTGCTTGTAGTCCTGCCCCTGGCTATCAAAAATGCGAATGCATGCGTCGTCTATCATGGTCGTCTTCCCGGCCGTTGGACGAGGCGCAGCATACAGGATTCTCACTACATGGTCTATCCAAGGCAATGGAAGGGAGACGAGAGCTTCAATGTGCTGATAGCTTGTCGGACAATTCCTCTTTCACTTGTCCGAATGCTTCCATTTCATTCGCCGGCGCTTGCGTATGTCCCATTACAGGAGTACCCTTTTCGCTATTCTTCCGCCCTATTCTCTCCAAGGAGGCCGACTATGAGACGCATTCGCTTCCTCACCTGTGTATCGTTGCTGTTCCTCTCCTGTGCTTCGGTAGCCTCGGCTGAACTGCTGGCGCTCTTGAACTATGAGAGCAAGCCGAACCAGCCGGTGCGCCGCGAAGGGATCGCGATCATGGAGATCGATCCCGAGTCCGCCGACTTCGGTAAAATCTTGATGGAGGTGCCGCTGCCGCCGGACCTCGTCGCCCACCACATTTTCTTCAACCGCGACCGGACCAAGGCGTACATCACCGCGCTGAACAAAAGCGTGCTGCATGCCGTGGATCTGACGCGTTTTCCCTATCGCCTGCACGCCATCGACGTGCCGGAGTGCCAGGTGCTCGAAGACCTGGTCGTGTCGGAAGACAACCGCACCTGGTTCCTTACCTGCATGGGATCGAGCACCGTGATCATGGGTGATGCGGTCACCGACCGGCCGACCAAGGTGGTGCGCACGGGCGCCGGAGCGCCGGTCTCTGTGCAATATCCACACGGGATTGCGATTCACAACGGAATCAACCGCGTATTGATCACCAGCACGGTCAAGCCGGACATGTCCGAGGCGGGTGATTCCGTCACGGTAATCGAGGCCAGCACGGGAGCGGTACTTTCGACGCATCGCGTGTCATCCAAGCCGGCTCCCTCGAAATCCGCGCCGGTCGAAGTGATGTTTTCGCCGAACGCGACACCCCCCGTGGTGCACATCACGAACATGATGGAAGGCACGCTCTGGGCCGGCGTCTGGGACCCGACGACGTCTTCCTTCTCGTTCCACGAGATCGATGACTTCGGTCCGCGGCAACAGGGCATGCCGCTGGAAATGCTCTACAACGCCAAGGGCGACCGCCTGTTCGTCACCACGGCAAAGCCGGGCTTCGTGAATGTGTATGACAACAGCGATCCGCGCCACCCGAAGTTTCTCCAGGCCATTCCTGCCGCGAACGGCGCGCACCATTCTGTGCTCTCGCCCGATGAGCATTACCTGTTCGTGCAGAACAGCCTGCTCAATCTGGAGGGTATGAGCGACGGCTCCGTCACGGTGATCGACCTGAAAAAGGGCGGCAAGGTCGTGGGCAGCATCGACACGCTGAAATCGCAGGGGTTCAATCCCAACTGCATCATGCTGCTGCCGAATCACTTTCGCGGAGAATCATTACGCGCCGACATGCGGCCGTGAGGGTGTGAGGGAAAGGGCCGCATCGTGAATGGTGAGCATGCTCGCCGGAAGGCGTGGCGCAGGATCGAATCCTTGGGTGCAGTAGACCTGTTCGTGACTAGGGCAGGTTAGGAAAGTGGCGACTCGGACCGCCGGACCGGCTCAGCCTGGTAACGGGCTGTGGCTGGTTCCGCGTCCGGCTTCGTCAGCCCCGCATCCAGCAGAATCGCCACGAGCATATCGCTCATGACGTTCACGCCGGAGCGCGCGCGGGCAATGATCCAATCCACCGTCATGATCAGCGGAATGGCGGCGGCGATCACAGTGTCCGGCAAACCAGCCGCCGACAGCACGAGGGGCAACACGATCAATCCAGCCTCGGGAATACCCGCCACGCCGGCCCCGGCAATGATGGAAGCCGCCACGATCAGGAACTGGCTCGTCAGCGACAGGTCGTACCCCAGGGCCTGGGCAAGGAACAGCGCGGCCATCGCTTCGTAGAGCGTGATGCCGTCGTTATTCAGGTTCGTGCCGACACAGGCTGCGAGGCGCGCCGACTGCGCAGACACGTTCATCCGGTGCAGGCACTGGAGCGTGACCGGCAC
>CAADGJ010000332.1 GCA_900696505.1 uncultured Nitrosospira sp. | reverse complement strand
TCTCATTCCAATGAATGCCAATTGCGCCCCTTTTGCCACAGGCGGAAGCGCGTGATTTAGGCGGACGCAGGTGCAGGGGGGAGTAATCGGAGCAAAAGGATGGCGGTCACCGGCACATACATCAAGAGGCCCGTCGTGCCCTGCAACAACTCACCGATCCAGAAGGTGACGGCCAGGTTGAAGATCAGCACGCCGTAGTAGAGGCCTGCGCCCAGGAGGAGGCGGTGGGTGGTTGAAGGTGTCTGGGGCGGAAGTGCGGAAGCGAGGCGGCGGTCGAGCGGAAAGTAGATGAGGAGGGAGATGGCGCCGACCACGGCCCATCCGGCGTAGTTAGCCATGGGGACGCCGTAATGGACGCCGGGGTCCGGGTAATAATAGATCTTGCCCAGAAACCAGCGGTCGCCGCGAAGCGCCACCGGATCGATCACCATATCAATAAAGGCAAAGAACAGGACGGTCAGGGCAAAGACTTGCCATGACGTTCGGTCGCCGAGCGCAAACGTCAACCGGGGGAGCTGGAAACCGGGGTTGCGCTGGCCCGGTGCCATAGGCAGAAGCAAGAGAAGAGCGAGACAGTAGCTGGCGAACAGGAGGAACGAAAACGAGATCGAGTCCATGAATGGAATGTTGGAAATGTACAGCTCTTGTCCGATCGTCGAGCCGTTGTAGTGATACCAGCCGAAGGGAATGCCGTTACGCGTCGAGGAATACTCGCACACGAACGCGGTGATCCAGCTGATGAGCCAGAATCGCCAGGTCCGTGGCCAGCCGATCAGCATGATCGCTGAAAACAAAAACGCCGCCAGAAAGGCAAAGACGTAGGGGCGAAACCAGATCGTTTTGAGAAACAGAAAGAAGAATTCCATCGGGCAAGTGGAGGATGCTCAAAAAGGTCTTTTAGCAAGGCCGCAGGCGCTGGCAAGACCGGAGGCGTACCCTTGAGGGTACGTTGAGGATCTTGTCGAGCCGAGAACGCAGCTCAAAGCCTTTTTCAGCATCCGTTAAGCATAGCCATGCTCGCGAAACCACCGCACCGCTTTCTCGAGCGCGACCTCGACCGGTGTTTGAGGCAGACCCAGTTCGCGAATGGCCTTCGAACAATCGTAATGCATTTTGTATTTGGCCATCTTCACACCTTCGAGCGGGATACGGGGTGGCACGCCGGTCAGGTTCGCGATCCATTGATTCGCATAGGCCAACGGCAGAATGGCCAGGCGAGGGAGTTTCACTGAGGGCGCCTTGACGCCCGTAATCCGGCTGAGAATCTGAAATACTTCATTGAGTAACAAATTCTTATTGCCGAGAATGTAGCGTTCGCCCTGCCGGCCTTTCTGCATGGCGAGCAGATGGCCCTGCGCCACGTCATCCACATCGACCAGGTTCATGCCCGTTTCGATATAGGCGGGCATCCGGCCCTTCATGAAGTCTACGATGATCTGGCCGGTGGGTGTCGGTTTCACATCCGCTTCGCCGACCGGCGCGCTGGGGTTCACGATGACGACCGGTATGCCTTCGCGTGCCAGTTTCAGGACTTCCTGCTCGGCGAGATATTTGGATCGTTTGTAATGCCCCGCCATCTGTTCGAGGGATACCGGCGTCTCCTCCGTGCCTAAGCCGCCGCCTGGCGGCAAGCCGATCGCACCGATGGTGCTGCAATAGACGGTACGTTCGATGCCGACCTCACGGGCCGTCTCAAGCAGCGTCCTGGTGCCGGTGACATTGATATCGTAGAAGATGGAGGGATCTTTGGCCCATAGCGCGTAATGCGCCGCCACGTGATAGAGCTGCCGGCAGCCGCGTAACGCCTCACGAAGTGAGGCACGATCGCGGAGGTCGCCCTGCACCTGTTCGACCGGGAGCCCGGCCAGGTTCTGCAGATCAGCACCGGTGCGGGAGATAACCCGGACTTCTACCCCGGCTTTCACCAGCGCGCGTGCGACGGCCCCGCCGACAAACCCGGTCGCTCCGGTCACGAGAGCTTTCATATCTGAATTTCCGTCAAGCGGACAGGGTGAACGGTGAACCGTGGGTGACGTGAGAGGGGCGCGCGATCGAAGGGATTGCGTCTCACGTCTTACGTTTCACGCCTCAGGTCAGTTCTTTCGCGAGGTGATATAGCGCGCGATCTCGCGGAGCGGATCGGCTGAGGAGCCGAATGTGTTGAGCCGGCCGATTGCGCGGGTCACACAATCGTCCGCCAGCTTGCGCGCGCCTTCGACGCCATAAAACGTCGGATAGGTCTTCTTCCCGCGCTCGGCATCAGTATTGGGATTCTTGCCGAGTTCCTCGCGGGTACCGGTGACATTCAGCACATCGTCGGCGATCTGAAAGGCCAAGCCGATGTCTTCGGCATAGCCGGTCATGTCATCGAGCTGCCGATCCGTCGCGCCCGCCGCAATCGCGCCCATGCGCACGGCGGCCCGGATCAACATGCCGGTTTTATGTTTATGGATATTCTGTAGCGTGGGGAGATCAATGTCCTGATTCTCGGCCTGGATGTCGAACACCTGGCCGCCCACCATGCCCATGTTGCCGGATCCGTAAGCCAGCTCCTGAAGGATGCGCACCTGCCGGATGGGCTCACAGCCTTTCATGAGTTCGGGCCGGCTGATGAGATCGAAGGCCATGGTCAGCAGTGCGTCGCCGGCCAGAATCGCCATCGCTTCGCCGTAGACCTTGTGATTGGTCGGCTTGCCCCGGCGAAAGTCGTCGTTGTCCATCGAGGGTAAATCGTCGTGAATCAGGGAATAGGTATGGATGAATTCCAGCGAACAGGCCACGGCCATCAGCCCCGGCGGTGTGGTTCCGACCGCCTCGGCGGCGGCGATGGTGAGGATCGGTCGAACGCGCTTGCCGCCGGCCATCAAGCTGTAACGCATGCTCTCATGGAGCGTCGTGGGCGGTGTGGCAGCGGGAGGACTGACCTCATCGAGAAAACGGTCCACTGCGAGCCGCTTCTGTTCGAGATAGTCTTTAATGTTCATGGGTGGATATGAAGCCTGGACGATGAACGGATGGGAACCGGCGGAGAGTAGCAAAAGGGTTGAAGGGGTGTCAATTGAGAGGGGCGTCACCGGTCTCCTATGCCCGCGGAACGCGCGCCCTCAGAAGGACCTCGTTCGACGCGCGCAGTCGGAGACCGGTGACGCCCCTCTCCTGGGGAAGGACGAAAGGAGCAAGCTTGGAAGGAGCATTGAGATGCCGCGGCCTTCGCACCAAGACCAATCATCAGGTGAAAGCTCTGGCGGTGATCACTCGCAGTGCCGCCTCTCTGCGGAAAGAGGGATGCCAGCGCTCGCAGAAGGGATGTCGCCGCCTCGCCTCTGTGACGGCGATTGACCCGGCGCTCCCGTTGATTTCTTTTATGGAAAAAGGTATCCCTCACCGGCGTTTACTCATTGGAAATTCCCATGCCGACACTTAACTGGATCGGGAAAGAAGCGGTGGTGAATCACCACCAGCAGGTGCCGTTTCACTTGCTGAAGGATGTCCCCGATCTCGCGTGCGGCGAGCCGGGCGAGGGCAATCTCATCGTGCAGGGCGACAACCTCGTGGCGCTCAAGGCGCTCCTACCCTATTACGCGGGCCAAGTGAAGTGCATCTACATCGACCCGCCGTACAACACTGGCAACGAGAATTGGGTCTACAACGACAACGTGAACAGCTCGATCGATTCCGGCTCCGCGATGAAATTGCGGCGCGTATTCAGGACCATCGAGAGGGTGAGCGGAAGGCGTCTTTTCAGATGCTACTTCATTCCGACTCACCGCTCACTGTGACCGAAGAACGCACGATGAATTTCAAGACTATGGGCTATGAGCCGAGCCGCGTATATGAGGGCGGCTTTCAGATTCAGAAGCATTACTTCGGACCTAAGCCCGGTGAGTTGACGGAAAAGACGGCCGAAGGGCGGATCACAGAAGAGTTTCAGTGTGCGCAGTTTCTCGATGGACTGCCACAGGTGAGATTCTGGGTGAGAAATCTTGCACGCAAATCGACTTCCTTCCGGCTGCAAACATCCAAGGACTGGTTTTATCCGGATTTTCTCTGCCAGTTGATGGACGGACGGACGTTAGCTGTTGAGTATAAAGGGAAACACCTCTTCGACGGTGTCGATGCGGAAGATAAACGAGCGGTTGGAGAGATATGGGCCTCCCGGAGCGGTGGCCGCTGTCTCTTCGTGATGCCGACGGCCGGCGATTTTTTAACGATTCGTACGATGCTGGACGCATAACCCATGATCACGATACCGGTCTCAGGAGGGTCATGGGTTGCAGAGAATTCCAGCAGGTTGTAGAGTTTCCCAAAGCAGCGTAGGGCTTCTGAGACATTTTTCAAGGAGTGGAGCCGATGACGACCCTTGCCTTGACTATTGAAAAACAGGCCCGGAAGCTTTCGCCGACTGAGCGTGAACGGTTAGCTGAGCGACTCATGGCGGGGATGACCGGCGAACGCTTGACCTCAGTGGACGAAGCCTGGGTCGCAGAGGCAGAGCAACGATTTTC
>CAADGJ010000331.1 GCA_900696505.1 uncultured Nitrosospira sp. | reverse complement strand
GCACATGCCGAACGCAAGGATTCGTATGCCGACAAGATCGAGCAGGAAAAGAAAACGCTGGAGAAATTACGCGGAACCATTGTCGAGAAGCGTAAGAAGGCCGACGAGGCCGAGAAAAAGCGCGAGTCGATACTACAGGGGCTGCAATCGCTGGATGAGCGTCTCGTGCGTTACCGGCAAGAACACCAGGATACCGTCAGAAAACTCAAAAAAAAGGATGTGGAAATCGAGCAGATGAGCGTGCAGCTGAGCCGTCTGTCCGAGCGGATCGATGAACGGCAGGATGCCATCGCCGCCAGGCTGCGGGTTCAGTATGTCGAGGGAAGGTTTTGGCAACTGAAGACCCTTCTCGCCGCCAGTTCATCCGGCGACTTTCAGCGCCGGTTTCGGTATCTCTCCGCCGTGACGCAACGGGAATATGAGATCGTGGAGGGCTATCGGAAGGACGCCGAACGGATCGCCGAAGTGGAACGGAGCCGTGAGGAGGCCAGGCAGGGTATTCTCCTTTATAAGATCAGCACGGAAGAAAAGCTGGCTCAAATTCAAGGGCTCAAGAAGCAGAAACGCGTCTATCTTGCGAAAATCACACAGGAAAAGGAGTCGCATGATCGGGCGGTCGAGGAGCTGGAGCGATCCGCGAGCCGAGTCGACAGTTTATTGAAAGAGCTTGAGACCCGGCGGCGGGCCGCCTTGGCAAATCGTCCTCCCTCCGCCGGAGCAGGGCTTCGGGCATTACGAGGGACGCTCTTGTGGCCGACGGACGGGCAGGTGGTCTCCTACTTTGGCCGCCAGAAGCATCCCACCTTCAACACGTATGTTCAACGAAAAGGGATTGAGATTCGCGCAGCAGAAGGGAGTATTATACGATCGGTGCTTGCCGGTCAGGTTGTCTATGCGGACTGGTTGAAAGGATACGGACTCGTTATAATCATGGATCATGCCAACGGGGTGTTTTCACTCTACGCCCACGCATCTAAAATCTTGACGTCGGTGGGCGCCCGAATTGAAGCCGGGAATGCGATCGGTGAAACGGGCGACACCGGCATGACAGGTGAAAATACGCTGTATTTTGAGCTGCGCGAGGGGGCGGAACCGGTGGATCCCCTGGTGTGGCTGTCAAAGCGGTAGGCCTCGGAAGGAAGGAACCCACGTATGGAACAGCGGCGGAGCCGGCGGTGGTTATATCTTTTGCTGATGGTGACAGTAGCGCTGGGAGTCGGGATCGTGCTGGAAAAGGGTTTGGAGCGGACCGGCCACGCGTCTGAAACCTATGAAGAGCTGCGCACCTTTTCCGAAGTGTTGACGCAGGTTCAAAAACACTATGTTGACGACACGAAGGTGAAAGACCTCGTGCAAGGGGCGATTCGTGGAATGCTGTCGACGCTGGACCCCCACTCCGCGTATATGACGCCCGAGATGTATAAGGAGATGCAAGTCGAGACGAAGGGTGAATTCGGCGGCGTCGGCATTCAGATCGGCGTGAAGGAAAATCGGTTGGCCGTGATATCTCCGATCGAGGGAACTCCCGCGCACAGAGCCGGGATCAAGGCCGGTGATTTCATTACCAAGGTGAACGACGAACCCACCAAAGACCTGACGTTGATGGATGCGGTGCAGAAGATGCGGGGGCCGAAGGGCACCAAGGTGAACCTAACGATTCAGCGGGACGGCACCGCGGATCCGCTCGCCTTTTCGTTGGTTCGCGATACCATCAAGATTGAAAGCGTCAAGTTCAAGGTGCTCGATAACACGATCGGATACGTGCGATTGACCCAGTTCCAGGAAGCCACAGGAAGAGATCTCGCTCGGGCATTGAAGCAATTCAAAGAGCAAAAGGTCCAGGGGACCATCCTCGACTTGCGGAACAACCCCGGTGGATTGCTGACGGCGGCGGTCGATGTATCGGAGCAGTTTGTCGGAAATGGAAAACTCATCGTGTATACAAAGGGACGCGAGGGGAAAAAGGACGAGTGGTTCTCCAAGACCAAGGAGACGCTGGAGGATTCCCCGATGATCATCCTCGTCAATGAAGGCTCTGCCAGCGCATCCGAGATTGTTGCCGGGGCTTTGCAGGATTGGGGACGGGCGGTGATCGTCGGAACCACCTCGTTCGGCAAAGGGGCCGTGCAGACCATTCTGCCGCTCGGCGATGGCTCAGGGCTCCGCCTGACCACGGCCAAGTATTACACCCCCAAGGGGCGCTCGATTCAATCGACCGGGATCACCCCGGATATCGTCGTGAAACTGCAGACGCAGACTGTCGCGAAAGCGGGCGACAAGGATGCGAAAGAAGCTGAGCCGAAGACGGCGAAGGCTCCGGCCTCCGGGAAAGACCCGGCTTCTTCCAAGCCAGCGGATGAACCGGCGCATAAAAATGGCGCGGCCTCATTGAACGATGCAGGCGGGGATATCTCCGTGGAAGATGATGTTCAGTTGCAAAAGGCGGTTGAATTGCTGAAGACCTGGAAAATCTTCAAGGAGCTTCGACCGGCGGCGTAACAGCGTCAGAGGCACGCTGCCGGCGGATGGCCGCCAGCAGGTCATCCTCCGATCCCGAAAATCCTGGTTGCGTCCTCAAGAGGTGGGACGCAACCAGGGATTCCAAATCCGCTAACGAGCGAATATTCAGCCGGAAATAGAGATAGCTCACCAGCGCGTCAGACAGGCCCGGCAATGAGGCCCATTCAGCGACTTCCTTCGGTAACGGAGTTCTGAGTTCTTCATAGGCGCGAATCGTTCCCGTGGTGAGAAACTCTTCGATTTTTCCTGCCAGGTCCTTGCCAATTCCGGGAATCTCCTGCAACTGACGACGAGCCGCCAAATCTGTCAGGTCTCCGGTGATCATCAGGATGGCGTCGGCCGCTTTACGGTAGGCGCGCACCCGGTAGGGGTTGGCCCGTTGGGCTGCCAGTAGGTTCGCCATGGCGCGAAAAATCTGGGCGAGTTGATTGAGACGGTCATCCATCGTGAAGAGTGGTATCGAGCGTGATGGCCATATTGTGGAGGGAATGCCTGTCAAACGGCAAGGCCTGTCGCCCTTGGTTGACAACCGGTTTTCCCGTTTCATAGGATGATTCCACACATTCAGGAGCGGTTGTGACGATCCAGGTGAATGGGGAATCTCGCGGAATCGGTGACGGACATACGGTCGCGGCGTTGCTGCGCGAGTTGGACATTCGCGCTGACCGGGTGGCTGTCGAATTGAACCTGGAGATCCTGGACCGCAAGGATTTCGAAACTCGCGGTCTCTGCGAAGGGGACCGAGTGGAAATATTGAGCTTCATTGGCGGCGGAGCGGAATAGGGATGGATACGATGAATGATCGGTTGGTGATCGCCGGCAGGGAATTTCAATCGCGTCTGTGGGTCGGGACGGGGAAATATAAAGATTTTGCCGAGACTAAAAAAGCGATCGATGCTTCCGGCGCCGATGTGGTGACGGTCGCGGTGCGCCGCGTGAATATCACGGATCGTTCGAAGGAAAACCTCCTCGATTATCTGGATCCGAAGAAATATATCATCCTGCCGAATACGGCCGGTTGTTACACTGTGGAAGATGCCGTGCGATATGCTCGATTGGCACGAGCGGCCGGCGTCTCTGATCTGGTCAAGCTGGAAGTGATCGGCGACGAAAAGACCCTCTTCCCCGATACCGCGGGATTGATCGAAGCGGCGAAGATTCTCATCAAGGAAGGATTCATCGTGTTGCCCTATACGAACGATGATCCGATCGTTGCCAAGAAACTGGTGGACATTGGATGCCCTGCGGTGATGCCGCTGGCCGCCCCGATTGGCTCTGGTCTCGGTATTCGAAATCCATACAACCTGAAAATCATCATGGAAACGGTCAAAGTCCCGATCATCGTTGATGCCGGGGTGGGAACGGCTTCGGATGCGGCACTTGCCATGGAGTATGGCGCTGACGCGGTCCTGATGAATACCGCCATTGCCGGCGCTCAGGATCCGATCGCGATGGCGGAAGCGATGAAATATGGCGTGTGGGCCGGTCGATTGGCGTACAAGGCCGGCCGTATTCCGCGCAAACTCTACGCGACGGCCAGCAGCCCCATCGAGGGCATGCTGTAAACATTTCTAAGTTGTGCGTGACACGTTGCGAGCTGGAAGTCGATCCTTCCACGTGTGAGTTGACGCGTCACGTCAGCGTTCATCACTCTGCATTCACGATGTCCTCCTGATGTCTGCTGTCGATTTCCGACTGTACCTCGTCACAGATCGTCATCAAACCGCCGGGCGTTCGCTCGGATCGGTCCTGGCACGCGCCGTTCGTGCGGGGGTGCGAGCAATTCAACTGCGAGAGCGCGATCTGCCTGTTCGCGACCTGCATGCACTGGCAACGGAACTTCAGCGGGACCTGCCGGATGCCCGTTTGTTCATCAATGATCGCGTCGATGTGGCTCTGGCCCTGCGTACCGTGGGTGTACATTTGCGCGAGAGCAGTTTGCCGGCGGGAGTGGCGCGATGTCTGCTGGGGCCTTCGCAACTGCTGGGGATTTCGGTGCATTCCCTCGACGGTGTGATCGCGGCTGAACAGCAAGGAGCAGACTTCGTTGTGTTGGGGCCAATCTATGACACTCCGTCGAAACGCGCATACGGGCCGCCGCTTGGCATGCGAATTCTCGAGCAGGCTGCGCAGAAGGTACGTATTCCAATCTTTGCAATCGGCGGCATCACAGCTGCTCGCACGCGCGAGGTGCGACAAGCGGGGGCATTCGGCGTAGCCGTGTTGTCATCGATCTTAAGCGCGGTGAACGTCGAGCAGGCGACCGAAGAGTTGCTTGCTGCGATCCAGATGGAGTCGTGATGCCGCACACGCACGCGTGATGTTGAACACGCATGCGGTCGTGGCGTCGCCGCCGCTCCTGGTGCAGTTGACCACCCTATAGGCGGATGATAGAATCCGAAACAGTGCTGATGATCGTCATGGATTAGGATTTTCATCAATCCGGCGAGTGGGGCGATGGCCGATTCAAAAGGGAGTTCAGGCCGACTCCGGTCCTTCCGTGATTCCGTCAAGCGCCTGACTCGGTCACTTTCTGACGGAGATGGAGCCGTGACGCACAAGAACGACGAACATGCCCGCGAAGTCGAAAAACTTCGCACCCAAATCCAGTCGATGGAGGAGGAGATTCGGCGGCTCTACCAGTCACGCTACCAACTCGAGCAAACGACGAAGCAAAACGAAAAGCTCGTCGCCACCCTCCAAGAAGCCAAATCACAAATCGAAACCTTGCGGGCCGAAGTGGAGAAGCTCACGGCTCCGCCCTCGACCTACGGCATTTTTTCCAGTCTGGATACCGATGGAACCGGAAACGTGTATGTTTCCGGTCGCAAGATGAAGGTGAGCCTTCATCCGTCTATCAAGGCGAAGGAACTGCGTAAAGGGCAGGAAGTCATTCTCAATGAAGCCCTCAACGTCATCGCGGTGCGCGGTTTTGACGTACAGGGTGAAGTGGTGCGTTTGAAAGATGTCCTGGAAGGCAACCGCGCGCTGGTGACCTTGCACTTCGACGAAGAGAAGGTGGCCGAGCTCGGTGAGCCGTTGCTGAGTGAGCGGCTCAGCGT
>CAADGJ010000330.1 GCA_900696505.1 uncultured Nitrosospira sp. | reverse complement strand
GGCTTTTTCTGATCGTCGCCGCTAAAAAGGAAGGCTCCGGCGATGCCTCGAAGAAAATTCGTTTCAGCCTGCGCCGAGACTTCGGCCAGTGATTCCAGAATCGTGTGGTCCTGGTTCAAGGATTCGGCCTGGTGCTGAGCAAAGTAGTGCAGTGTGACTCCATGCCCGACATGGCGGGATCCCTTCTCGAACGGCAATACGCCAGCCAGCATCTTGAGCAGCGTACTTTTGCCGGCGCCGTTTTCACCCACCAGTGCGATGCGCTGGCCGCGTTCCACCGCGAAATTCAGGGATCGGTAAATGACCTTCTCTCCATAACTCTTCGCGACGCCCTTGAGCTCGAGCACGTGCCGGCCGCTGGCCGCGGGCAGCGGAAACTTGAACCGCACCCGCTTGGTATCGCGTTGCCGTTCGATCAGCTTGACCTTATCCAATTGCTTGATGCGCGACTGCACCTGCTTGGCTTTGTTGGCCTGATAGCGGAAGCGGTCGATAAAGCTCTGCACGCGCGCCACTTCCTTGCTTTGCCGATTCGCCGCCGCCTCAATCTGAGCATCACGGGCCGCTCGGAGCTCCTGGAACTTCGTATAGTTCCCACGATATTCCTGAAGGGTCCGATCCCGGAGCTCCCAGATATGCGTCGCGATGCCATCCAGGAATTTGGTGTCGTGGCTGATCACGAGCAGCGTCAGGTTGGATTCCAGCAGAAACCGTTCGAACCACCGCTGAGTCGGTTTGTCCAAGTGGTTCGTCGGCTCGTCCAACATGAGCACGTCGGGGTTCGTGAGTAGGAGATGCGCGAGCGCCACGCGCATGCGGTATCCGCCGGAGAGGTTCTCAATCGGCCTGGAGAAGTCCGCTTCGGTAAACCCTAACCCGGAAAGAATACGTTCGGCTTCATGTTCCGGATAGATGTCGCGATGGGCAGCATCCAACACGGTTTTCCCGACGATAGTTTCCAATTCCTGGGGAAGGTAGCCGACTCGGAGACGCGGGCGTTTGCGGATGGTGCCTTTATCGGGAGACTCTTCGCCCAGAATCATCCGGAAGAGGGTCGTTTTTCCCGCGCCATTGGGGCCGACGAGACCGACGCGGGCTCCAGGTCGCAGATGGGCGGTAGCCCCTTCGAGCAACACTTTCGTGGAATATTGCTTATGGACAGATTCAAGCTGAAGCATCGATTAGTAGTACTCGGGGTCTGAGGTGAAACGTTCGGCGAGGTACCCGCTGCGGAGCGTCAGCGCCCGCGTGTGAAGCGGCAGCTGGCTAAGCGTATGACTCGTAGTGTTCGGATATCCCCGCACACATCACGGAGTGTTGGTCGGACAAGCTTGTTTTGGTGGAGCTGGCCGGGATTGAACCGGCGACCTCGTGAATGCCATTCACGCGCGCTCCCAACTGCGCCACAGCCCCACGCAAGCTTGGATCTTATGTGCACAGGCAGCGAGAAAACGACTGCTGCTGCAGACGTAACTCCGCAATCTAGCACGGGCGGATTTTGTCAGTCAAGAAAAGGGTGGTGAGGCGGCGATGTGCCGCGCCCTTTTGTGCTCGCGCAACGCGCGGCCTCAGAAGGCCCTCGTTGGACGCGCGCAATGTAAAGGGCGCGGTACATGCCGCCTTGTGAGAGCAAGGAAGCGGCGGAGAAGATCCAGGATCATCCGCCGTCTAAGAGAATGCGGCGTCGGGAGGAAGAATACCCAGCCTATCCGTCTTAGGAAGCACGCTGGAGGTGACGCAACCAAGGGCGGAAGCTCGTTCTCGAAAACCCTGCTTGACAAACCGCGGTGTGAATCCTACCATGATGCCCTTCCGGCTCTGATCGGTACGAGGTCAGAGCCTTTTTTTCGAGTTCAGACGGGAAGAAAGAGCAGAGGCAGCGAACAATGGCGAATCTCGTCATCATCGGCTCCCAGTGGGGCGACGAAGGTAAAGGGAAAATTGTCGATATCCTGGCCAAGGATGCCGACATGGTTGTGCGGTACCAGGGCGGCTCCAATGCCGGCCATACGGTCATCAATAAACGGGACACATTTATTTTCCATCTCATTCCTTCGGGCATCTTATATCGTGGCACCCGGTGCCTGATCGGTAACGGCGTCGTGGTTGATCCCGGAGCATTGATCGAAGAAATGGATCATCTCCAAGGCCAGGGCGTCAAAATCGGAAAAAATTTCGCCGTCAGCGATCGTGCCCATTTGATACTGCCGTACCATAAGGCCATCGATAAAGCCTCGGAGCAGTCTAAAGGTGTCCGTCGTATTGGAACCACTGGGCGTGGGATCGGCCCGTCCTACGGCGACAAAATGGCGCGGATCGGCATTCGCATGGGCGATTTGCTGAATCCCCCGCTCTTCAAGCAGAAACTGGAAGAAAATCTCGTCGACATCAATTGGCTCCTTGAGCAGCTGCACAAAGTGGACTGTTTCGAGTTGGAAAAGGTCTACCAGCAATACATGGCTTATGCTGATCGACTGAAGAGCTACATCCTCGATACGACGATGGTCGTCAATAAAGCCGTCGACGCTGGAAAAACGGTCCTGTTCGAAGGCGCGCAGGGCACGCACTTGGACGTGGACTTCGGCACCTATCCCTACGTCACTTCGTCGAGTTCTTCGGCCGGCGGCGCCTGTACCGGAACCGGAGTGGGGCCGACGAAAATCGAGGCGGTGATGGGCATTACCAAGGCCTATACGACGCGCGTTGGCAGCGGACCTTTCCCGACCGAATTAACCGATGAAGTTGGCGGGTGGCTCCAGGAGCGCGGAAAAGAATTCGGTGCCACGACCGGCCGGGCTCGCCGCTGCGGGTGGTTTGACAGTGTCGTGGTCCGACATGCGACGAGGGTCAACGGGCTGTCTTCTCTCGCGGTCACGAAATTGGATGTGTTGGACGGCCGGAACGAGTTGAAGATCTGTACGGGCTACCGGGTGAACGGCAAGCTTCATCGTGATATGCCGTCGGACTTGCTCGCATTGACCAATTGCGAGCCGGTGTATGAACGCATCCGTGGGTGGAGCGCACCCACAACCGGTGTTACCACGTATAAGAAATTGCCGGCGGAAGCGAAGCGGTATCTCACGAGGATCGAAGAGCTGGCCGAGTGTAGAATTGATATGATCTCTACCGGTTCACGGCGGGATGAAACCATCATTCTCAACAATCCGCTCAAGGCAGGCCGCCGCAAGCGAGCGCTACGTTCACGATGATCGCTGTGTTTTTTGCGTCTTCCCCGATGTGCGCCGTAGCGATACAGGACGCGTCAGTGGTAAGATCCCTCCCGTCACGATCCTCGCGTGACGATGTGTCGTCTCCATCTTGGGAGAGTCGGTAGCTCAGCTGGTAGAGCATCGCCCTTTTAAGGCGAGGG
>CAADGJ010000329.1 GCA_900696505.1 uncultured Nitrosospira sp. | reverse complement strand
GGGTGGGTGGACATAAATTCGGACGGAGATTTACCTCCGGACATCTCGCCCATTCTTTGCCACAACTGGATCGCCTCACGCGGGTCATAGCCGGCATCCGCCGCCAGCAACACACCGACATAGTCTGCCTCTGATTCGTGTTTGCGACTGAAGGGCAGCAACACCCCGACCTGTGCACCGACACCCAATGCCGCCATGCCTGCCTGCGAGAGCACCGGATTGGCGCCACTCACCCCCAGCGCGATGCCGATCGCTTGTAAGGTGGTTTGTGCCAATGTGTTCTGACTCATCCGTTCTCCGCCGTGACGAGCCAACGCATGGACGACTTCATGCCCCATCACCGCCGCAAGTCCGGCCTCGGTCTTGGCTACGGGGAAGATTCCGGTATACACCGCGATTTTCCCGCCCGGCAGGGCAAAGGCGTTCATGGTCTTATCGTCCTTGATGACCGTCACTTCCCATTCAAATTCATTGGCCACGTCGCTGTATTTGGATCGTTTAGCGGCCTCGATCACTCTCGCGGCGACGCGTTTGACCGGCTCGATCTCCCGAGGGTCGGTGGAGGGCCTCATTTTGGGATCGCTCTTGACGTCGGCATACGCCTGCGCGCCCATCTGCACTTCCTGGGACATCGGCATCATCATCAGCTGCCATCGTCCGGTGTAGGGATTGGTTTGGCAACCAGTCGTCACCAGCATGGTCACGATGCCGAAACACAGCCACAGCATGTTCGATGGCCGGGCAGATTTCGACCACCCCTCACGGTTCGATTTCATCTTCATCACACGCCTCCGCAAATTGACCAGTCTGATATGCTCTGCTAGATTACCGCGCCGCCCCACCCGTTTCTACTGGGAGTTTCACCGAGTGCCTACCACCACGACACTCTCCTCGCTGAATCGAATTGGCATCGACGAATCCGGCAAAGGCGATTATTTTGGACCTCTGGTGATTGCCGCCGTGTTCGTCACGCCTGCATCAGAACAGGATCTCGCCCTCATGCAGGTTCGTGACAGCAAGAAGATTTCCGATGGGCGTATTCTCGAAATGGCCCCCGACATCCGGACAGTGTGCCCCCACAGCATCGTGGCGATCGGCCCGCAGCGCTACAATGAGCTCTATGCCAAGATCAACAACCTCAATCGCCTCTTGGCCTGGGGCCATGCACGGGCGCTGGAAAACCTGCTTCAGCAAGTCGACTGCGATCTGGCGATTGCCGACCAGTTCGGCGACGAACGATTGATACTCAACGCGCTTCAGGAGAAAGGCAAGCAGATCCGGTTGGTGCAACGCACGAAAGCAGAAACGGACTTGGCCGTAGCGGCCGCATCAATACTTGCGCGCGCCGAATTTCTATTGCGCCTCCAACGGCTCTCGCAGGAATTACACACGACCCTACCCAAGGGTGCATCCCCTGCCGTGCAATTGGCCGGACGTATGGTCGTGAAAAAGTACGGGCGGGACAGACTGAGTACCGTCGCGAAATTGCACTTTAAAACAACACAGCAGGTGCTGAACGACACCTAGACGGATTCGCCGAGCTCAAAATCCTTCGCCTGGTCTTGGACGAGAGGGCGCTTTCCCTCTGGAACAGGCTCACCTTCCCAATACAACATTCGATAACAATAGGGGCAGGTATAGACGTCGTCTCCGCGTTTGACCTGAGAAATCAATTGAGGCGGCACCTGGAGCCGGCACCCGATACAAATACCATCCTTGATCAGCGCCAACGCCTGGTCTTTTCGCGTGGCTTTCAGCTTGTTATACCGAGCAAGCAGGCCCTTCTCGACCCGCCCTGACAATTCCTTCTGCTGAGCTTCCAACTCGGCGAGTTCCGCAGCGAGCACGCGGTCCTTCTCGTCGAGCACCGCTTTCTCTTTGCTGAAAAGGGCTTCTGAGTCTTTCAGTTGCACCTGGGCAGAAGCAATCATCCGTTGAGTCTGTTCAATCTGCTCCATCGCGAGCAGGATCTTCTCTTCGATCTCCCCGCGTTTCTTATTGGCCAGCTCGACTTCGAACAGATGGGCCTGATATTCCTGGTTCGTCTTCAACTGGGCGGCGCGATCTTTCATCTTCCCGATGCGGTCCTCGTGCGCCTCCAGGTCCTTCTCGTGACTTCGCCGTTCCTTGTTCAAGGTCTCGATCGAAGCTGACGCGTCTTGAACCGTCCGCCTTGCTTCCCGCAGAGGAGCCTCATTCACTTCAAGCCGTTCGGGTATTCTTCGCCGTTGTTCTTTGAGGTCGGCGATGCGGAGATCGAGTTTCTGCAATTCGATGAGAGGGGAACGCTGTGGGTTCAACGGGCTCCTTGTGAGTTGCGCGAGAGCAACGTCGGCACGACGCCTCTCGCACCGGAATCATGGTGAGGCGCTCAGGCTGGTGGGCCCACTAGGACTTGAACCTAGGACCAGCTGATTATGAGTCAGCCGCTCTAACCACCTGAGCTATGGGCCCAGCCCTGCCGCCAGTGACCTGGCCGCAGCCTGCATCACGGCATACCTGGTTCGAGCGGCCTGATTCTAAAGCTGCCAGTCAGAAAGAGTCAAACCACTCCTGACGATGAAGACTAGAGACTCTCCACGAAACTACGCAGCTTCTTGCTACGGCTCGGATGCCGGAGCTTCCGCAACGCTTTCGCCTCGATTTGCCGAATGCGCTCGCGGGTCACCTCAAAATCCTGTCCGACTTCTTCAAGCGTGTGATCGGTCGCTTCGCCGATGCCAAAGCGTTTCCGCAACACCTTTTCTTCCCGAGGAGTGAGGGTTTCCAGTGCGCCATTGATCTGACGCTGCAAGTCATACCGAATGGCCGCTTCCAACGGCGAGACCGCCTTCTTGTCTTCGATGAAGTCCCCTAAGTGGCTGTCTTCCTCCTCGCCGATCGGGGTTTCGAGAGAAATTGGCTCGCGGGCGATTTTCAGGATCTTGCGGACCTTGTCGAGCGGCAAATCCATGCGTTCGGCAATTTCTTCCGGCGTCGGTTCGCGACCGAGTTTCTGCACCAGATGGCGCGAGGTCCTGATCAGTTTATTGATCGTTTCGATCATGTGAACCGGAATACGGATGGTTCGCGCCTGGTCGGCGATCGCACGGGTGATGGCTTGCCGAATCCACCAGGTTGCGTAGGTACTGAACTTATACCCACGTTTGTATTCAAACTTATCGACCGCCTTCATGAGGCCGATATTGCCTTCCTGAATCAGATCCAGGAACTGCAGCCCACGGTTCGTATACTTTTTTGCGATACTCACCACCAGACGCAGATTGGCCTCGACTAATTCCGCCTTGCCGCGTTTAACCTTTTCCTCCGCCACATCGAGATGCTTGACGGCATCCTTGATCTCTTCAGCGGAAATCAGCGCTTCTTCTTCTTCAAGTTGGCGGATCCGGCCCTTGGCGGCTTGATAGTGTTTTTTGATGTCCTGAAGGACTTCTTCAGAAAGCCCGGTCCTGCGCTTCACCGCGAGCACATCTTTATGGGTTCGACACAACTTCCGCAGCAATTCGGCGCCGGCCTCGCCGCCGACACCGAGACGACGCTGGCAGCTCGTGACTTCCCGCTCCGATTGACGGAACAGCAGGTTAAGGTCGCGTACCCGCTGGGTCATGCGGTCTTTCAGAACGCCATGCAGATTGACCGACTCCATCTT
>CAADGJ010000328.1 GCA_900696505.1 uncultured Nitrosospira sp. | reverse complement strand
TGATAGAGCTTGGCGAGAATGCGGTGTGCCCGAAGATTGTCGGGGCGTTGTTTCACGACCTCTTCGAGAATGCCCTTGGCTTTTGCCGCTTGTCCCAGTTGATCGTAGACCCTGCCCAAGGCCGCCATGGCGGTCACGAATCCTGGATAGACCTTCAGGCCATCTTCGAGCACGGCCGCGGCTTCCTGCCACATGCCGGCCTTGATGTATTCATCTGCCAGCGGCAGGAAGTCTTTCGATCGTGGATCCTTCGCCACGGCCGTGGCCAGTCGATCGATCTCTGCGGCGATGGCGGGAGGAATGCGCAGTGGTGACGACACGGGTGACTCCTTGCGATGCGGCTGCGACCGGATGCTCTTGGTTTACCGGCCGGTATGGACTGTCAGGATTCGATCCAGTATCCGGTCCGCGACGTCGCGCTTGGATAACAGCGGGAGTTCCTCGGGATCGGCTTCACGGGCCAGCAACCAGACCCGGTTGGTATCCGATCCGAACCCCGACCCTGGCGCGGTCACATCATTCGCGACCAGCAGATCAAGGCCTTTAGCATGCAGCTTTTCTTTGGCGTGGGCAAGGAGATCATCAGTTTCTGCGGCAAATCCGACCAGCACCTGACTCGTCCGGCGATCACGTAATTCGCAAAGAATATCGTCGGTCGCTTCGAGATCCAGATGCGTGACCGGACCGCGCCGCTTCTTGATCTTGTGTGCGGATGGCCGGGCGGGACGAAAATCTGCGACAGCGGCAGCCATGATCACCGTATCGCTCCAATCCAATCGGGTTGTCAGCGCCTTATGCATCTCTTCCGCTGTGATCACCGGACAGTATTCCACCCCGGCTGGTACGGGGATCGAGGTAGGGCCTGAGACGAGCACGACGTCCGCGCCACGAGCCCTGGCGGCTTCGGCCAGGGCGTATCCCATTTTTCCTGATGACCGGTTGGAGAGAAATCGTACGGGATCGATGGCTTCCTGGGTCGGGCCGGCTGAGATGAGCACCTTGCGGCCGGACCAGTCTCGGCGCGGATGAACGGCGTGGTGAACCGCCGCCAGGATTCGTTCCTCATCGGCTAACCTGCCCTGCCCTTGGCGGCCTGATGCCAGCGGACCATCCTCGGGTTCCACGATGATGGCTCCGCGTGCGCGCAAGGCCGCGACATGCTCCACGACGGTGGGATGCTGCCACATGTCCCCGTCCATAGCCGGCGCGAAAATCACCGGACATTGAGTTGTGAGGAGCATGGTGGACAGGAGGTCGTCGGCGAGTCCGAGGGCGGCTTTGGCAAGGCAATTGGCGGTGGCCGGCGCAATGACGATGGCCTGCGCCTGTTCCGGGAGAGACAGGTGAAGCATCTCCTGGTGCGCTTCGAAGAGGTCAGTCGCCACATGCGCGCCGGACAATACTTCAAATGTCAGCGGGGTGACGAACCGGCAGGCGCCGGCCGTCATTACCACGTTGACTGTCGCGGCTTCGCGCCGGAGCAGGCGCAACAGACTGACCGCTTTATAGGCAGCAATGCTCCCCGTGACGGCGAACACAAGACGGACACCGGAAAGTGAAGGGCCGGTGGTGTGCACGAAGGGACACTACTCCTCGGCCTCCGGGGCGGCGACCGGCTTGGCGGTATCGTCAACGTAGACGCTGAGTTCCTTCTTGATCTCCTTGGCGTCTTCTCCGGTCATCATGGCTAGGCGTTCAGTCTCGCCTTCCTTCACGCGCTTGGATTCCTTGATCGCATCGCGGGCTTCTTTGCCGACCAAAAACTTCACGTTGTGCCGCAACACCTCATCCAGTGCGATACTGGTTTCTTTCGTGAACTTGGAGGATGCGGTCGTGCGGGCCCCTTGGACCAATTGCTTGGCGCGTTGAGCCGCGACGATCACCAGCCGGTGGCGCGAGTCGAATTCGCCGGTGGCATATTCCGGTAACAACGATAACATTTCACCCATGATGCATGTGCTCCTTTGATGCGGGGGCGGAGGAGGAATTCCCCTGCTTGCCCTCTTTGTCGAGAATAAACTTTTCTTCCAGCCAGGTCATGTTCAGGCGTTTGGTCTTGATGCGTTCCGCCAGAAAGATGCTTTCCAGTTCCTTGAGCGATTGTTTCAAGTCGTCATTGCGGACGATGTAGTAATACTCGCGGTAGCTCCAGACTTCTTCTTTGGCCTTCTGCAGGCGCCGTTGAATTTCTTCCGGCGAGTCTCCGGCCCGGTTTTGGAGCCTGGTGCGTAACGTATCGAACGAGGGCGGCAGGATGAAAATGTACACGCCGTCTTCAAACTTCTTCTTCACCGAACGGGCACCTTGCACATCGATTTCGAGCAGGACGTCGATGCCCTGCTCCATTTTTTCCGTCAGCTCTTTGCGAGGCGTTCCGTAGAGATTTCCGTAGACATGGGCCCATTCCACGAACTCGTTCCGATCGATCATCTGCCGGAACGACGCTTCGTCCAGGAAATGGTAATCCTGCCCATCGACTTCACCCGGCCGCGGCTTACGGGTCGTGTAGGAAACGGAATGCCACAATCCCGGCACATTGGCCGTGATCTGTTTGCACAGCGTCGTTTTCCCGCTTCCTGACGGGGCGGAAATGATGAAGAGAATGCCCCGCCGTACTTGAGCCGGTTTGTCGTGAGATGGAACGGGCGCAGTGCTCATAGATGATTCAATGCCGGCGCTGCGCCGACGTTACTCCACATTTTGAACTTGTTCGCGCAATTTTTCCAGTTCGGCTTTCATGCGGACGACCAGCGCGGCAATCTCCGCATCGTTGGCTTTCGAGCCGATGGTGTTCACTTCGCGTCCCATTTCCTGCAGGAGAAATTCCAGCGTTTTCCCCACGGACTCCTGGCTACGGAGCTGCTGGTCGAACTGTACCATATGTGACTCAAGTCTGACCAATTCTTCCGAGATGTCCGACCGATCGGCATACACCGCCAGTTCCTGCTGGAGACGGGCCGGATCCGGGACTTCGCTTTGGAGAAGCGTCTCGATCCGCGCTTTCATGCGATCAAAGGCGATTTTCGCGAGATCCGGCGCCTTCTTTGCCACGATGGACTGTGCCTCCCGGATTGCGTCCAGGTGAAGGGTCAGGTCTTTCGTCAGCGCCTCACCTTCCCGCTTGCGCATCTTCTCCAGCTCGGTCAGGGCTCCGCCGAGGACGCGCAACAGGGTCTTGCCAAGATGGTCGGTATCCACCGGTTCATCGGTAAGGGAGACGATGTCGCGAAACCCCGCGACCATGGACAGATCCACCCCGCCCCGCAATCCGAGCGTCTTCTGCAGCTTTTTGAGGGCCGTATGGTACTGCTTGGCCAGTACCTGATCGATGTGGACGGTTTTCAGGCTGCCCCCCGCGGTCTGGACTGACACGGAGACATCGACTCTTCCGCGGAGGCAGCGTTGTTGAACGGCCTTGCGAATGGGATCTTCCAACTGCGCCAGGGATCGAGGAACCCTGACCGCCACTTCCAGAAACCGGTGGTTGACCGAGCGAATCTCGACGGTGACGGTGGCCTGTTGCGACGTGCCATCCTTTTTCCCATATCCGGTCATACTTCGGATCATCGTGTGAGTTTCCCTTCCCAATGACAATCGGTGTAGATGGCACAGTTTCCGCATTTCGGGGTGCGAGCCAGGCAGACGTATCGCCCATGCAGAAGGAGACGCTGCGATCCTTCCGTCCATTCCGCTGCGGGCAGCAACTGCTGGAGGTCCATTTCAACTTTTTCGGGATCTGTATGGCGAGTGAGGTGCAACCGCCCCGCCACTCGTTTCACGTGAGTATCGACCACGATCGCCGGCTTATCGAACGCATTCCCCAGCAGAACGTTCGCGGTTTTACGCCCGACTCCGGGGAGTCCCGTGAGCGCTTCCATGGTTTCCGGAACCTGACCATGAAATATTTCGACCACGGCTTTTGCACAGTGGATGAGGTTCTTGGCCTTCGTCTTAAAAAATCCCGTCGGCCGAATCAGCGCTTCTAACTCCGCAGCGTCAGCAGCGGCATAATCTTGCGGACGTCGATACCGGCGAAAGAGCGCCGGGGTGACCTGGTTCACGCGCTGGTCGGTGCATTGAGCCGAGAGAATAGTGGCGACCAGCAACTCCCACGGTGTGCGATAGTCCAACTCGACTTTCCGGGCAGGCTCGGTGGCCCGTAACGCGCGGAGCATTCGCGCCAAGCGGCGTTTGTCGGGCTGAGCGGACACGTGATGTGCGGTGGCAGCTTTCATGATGCGCGGGTTGTGGCGGCCAATTGTGCAGTGGTCACGAGGGAGATGCAAGGGCCCGCTCTTGCGGTGGCAGGTCGGTATCTGCCTCGTGCGAAGGGGGGCTGGGAAAGGCCGGCAACAATGCTTCGAGGTGTGCGATCAAAGGCCGGAGCGTTTCCCGGTCCAGTGCCGAGATAGCAATGGCATGATACCGTTGGCTGAGGACGTCAGCCTCACGCGGTGAGAGTCGATCACATTTGTTTAACACCATGACGCGTGGAATCGTGTCCAATTGGAGCGATTGCAGCACGGCATCAACTGCCGCAATCTGCTGGTCGAGATTCGATGCGGAGGCATCGAGGACGTGGAGCAGCATGTCGGCATCGCGCAGCTCATCCAATGTGGTGCGAAAGGCACCGACCAGATCTTTGGGAAGATCCCGGATAAACCCTACCGTATCGGTCACAATGACTTCGCGATCATGCGGAAAACGCAGGCGGCGGCTGGTGGTATCCAGCGTTTCGAACAGGCGGTCCTGCGCTGAAATCTGACTCTGGGTCAAGGCGTTGAGCAGGGTCGATTTGCCGGCGTTCGTATACCCGACGATGGAGAGAATCGGGAGCCCCTGCCGGACACGTCTCGCGCGCCGCTGATCCTGATGGCGAGCCACGTGGTCGATCTCGCGCTCGAGATGGGCGATACGGTCGCGAATGCGCCGGCGATCGGTTTCCAGTTTGGTTTCGCCGGGACCGCGTGTGCCGATTCCGCCGCCGAGCCGTGACAATGAGGTACCATGCCCCGAGAGCCGCGGTAACAGGTACCGGAGCTGGGCCAACTCGACTTGCACTTTGCCTTCTCGCGTGTGCGCGCGCCGGGCAAAAATATCCAGAATGAGCTGGGTGCGATCGATGACTTTCAGGTCGGTCACTTCGGAGATCGCTCTGGCCTGTGCCGGCGCCAGGTCCTGATCAAAGATGATGAGGTCGGCGCCCTTCTGCAGCGACCGCATGACGACGTCTTTCAATTTGCCCTTGCCGAGTAAATACCGCTCATACCCCTCATGGGTGCGTTGCGCAATACGATCCAGGACTCGTACGCCGGCTGATTCAGCGAGTTCCGTCAACTCTTCTAAATGCTCGTCTTGTTCGGCATGGCCTTTCGGCGCGGCGCTCACCAAAATGGCTGATTCCTGGCCTCCGGTGACGGTGTGCTGCGTATCCGATCGCTGGAGGTCGCTTTCAAGCGTATGGAGGAAGGTATCCAGTTGCAGTTCCAGATCATGGAATGGCACCGGCTTCAGGAGACGGCACACCTCGCCTTGCTGATTGGGCGGAAGCAGGTGCGCGAGATGCAGCAAGCCGGGTTCGCCCGTCTCGGTCACACCCAACGCTCCGATGAGATCCAATCGCAGGAGTGCTAAGTGTGTGAGATCATCCTGGCTCAGCGGTTCGTCATGAAGATGGGTGCGGATCAGTCTGAGGCCACGCAATGAATGTGATCCGACCCTGAATTTGGCCAGCGACTCGAACGTCGGTGCACAGCCTGCCCCCACCAGGACTTGCTCAATGGCTCCACGGCGCGTGATCAGGAGTCCAATGGGCCGGCGAATTTCACGTGACAGCTGGGTTGTTGTGCGAGCCAATTCGGCAGTGAGGACTACAGAGGCAGGGATGCGGCGGCGATACAATCGTTCCAGCGCGGCAAGGTGGCTGGCTTTCAGGCCGCTGACATGTCCGTGAATCGTGGCGATGACGCTGCTCCTTGCGATGAGAACATTAGGAGGTGCGCCGGACGACCCCGCTGCCCGACCAGGCCGGCAGCGCACAGTCCGGCATGGCTTCGCAGTCGAATGACGCGACATTCCCCTGGAGAAGCGCTCGTTGGCCCGCAGCGGCAATCATCGCCGCATTGTCAGTGCAGTATGAGAGGGCCGGCAGGCTTAATTCAATGCCTTCCTTGACGGCTCGCTCGGCCAATCGGGCTCGAAGCCGCGAATTCGCGGAGACACCGCCCACGACGGCAAGGGCGGACACCCCTGCCCGCTCTACGGCGGCGAAGGCCTGGCGAACCAGGACATCCACGATTGCCTCCTGGTAGGCCGCAGCCAGGTCGGTCTGTTGCTCGGCAATGGCCTCCAGGCTCATGCCTTGTAAATGATAAAGCAGCGCGGTTTTGAGTCCGCTGAAACTAAAATCGAACTGACCGGTTCTCACGCGAGAGCGCGGAAATCGCACGGCTGTGGGACGGCCCTTCCGCGCCGCGGCATCGATGAGCGGTCCGCCGGGGTACCCGAGACCCAGCATCTGCGCCCCCTTATCAAAGGCCTCGCCTGCCGCATCATCGATGGTCCGTCCCATGAGATGAAATCCACCCTTCTCTTCCGCGTGGAACAGATGCGTATGTCCCCCCGACGCAATGAGGACTACGCAGTCTCTTGGAAATGCCGGACGATTGATCCAGGCCGACGCAATATGCCCCTCGAGGTGACTGACGCCGACCAGCGGAATATCCAAGGCATAGGCTGTGGACTTCGCATAACTGAGGCCGACCAGAAGGGCGCCTGCCAGCCCTGGCCCCTGAGTGACGGCAATGGCCCGCAGATCGCGCCATCCGAGACCGGCTTCCTCGAGTGCCCGGCCTGTCACCTGGTCGATGTTCTGGATATGAGCTCGCGAGGCGAGTTCCGGCACCACTCCGCCGAATCGCTCATGCACGGCTTGTTGAGATGAAATGATGTTGGAAAGGACGTGTCCCTCTCCATCGAGAACGGCGGCGGCAGTTTCGTCACAGGAGGTTTCGATGCCGAGAATGGGACCGAGGATTGTTGCCGAAGCTGCGTGAGTCATAGGGCAGATTGATACCGCCGCGTTGGAAGAGCTGACCGTTCGTTTGCTTCAGAGGACCGCGCCAGGGGGTGTGGACACGTGGCTGTCACCCTTCGGGCGAGAGACGGTTTGGGGTTGGATGAATTCAACAATTGTCTCCGCCGTGAAAAGCGACAACCCCCGGATCCGGTTGGGGACCGCGGGGGTTGCCGGGTAGCGTGCAGGATCTCAAGTACCAATCGATCCTATCGTGATAAGCGCGTCGTGTTCTACACGCCCGCCATGGCTTCCTGTTCAATAAAGGCCGGCGCGCCGTCGCGCAGAACGACCTTGATCTTCCGGTTATCCTTGAAGCGGCCCTTGATGAGCTCCTCGGACAACGGATCGCCGATCGCTCGCTGAATGATGCGGCGCATGGGGCGCGCACCGTACAGCGGTTCATACCCTTCCTTGATCAGCCACTGTTTGACTTCCTCGTCCACCTCGATGTTGACGCTCTTGTCGCTGAGGCGGAGATTCAGCTCGTGCAGCAGAATATCCAGGATATGGATGAGGTGTTCCTTCTCGAGCGAGTGGAAGACCACGATCTCGTCGATACGATTCAGGAATTCCGGGCTGAAGGATCGGCGGAGCTCGCCCATCACTTCATCCTTCTTGCGTAACGCCTGACCGCTCTTTTCGTCGTTCTGGAAACCGAGCGAGACGCCCTTTTGAATCAACTTCGTACCGATGTTGGACGTCATGATGACGACCGTGTTCTTGAAGTCGACTTTTCTGCCCAGGCTGTCGGTGAGGACGCCGTCGTCCAACACCTGCAACAGGACGTTGAACACGTCCGGGTGGGCTTTTTCGATTTCGTCGAACAGCACCACGGAATAAGGGCGCCGACGAACTTTCTCGGTCAGCTGGCCGCCTTCTTCATATCCGACATAACCGGGAGGGGCTCCGAAGAGCCGCGAACTGGTGAATTTCTCCTGGTATTCGGACATATCGATCCGGATGAGCGCATCTTCACTATTGAAGAGGAACTCCGCCAGGGTTCGCACCAGTTCGGTTTTTCCGACACCGGTCGGTCCGAGGAAGATAAAGGAGCCGATAGGCTTCTTCGCTTCCTTGAGTCCGGCCCGGGATCGGCGAATGGCTCGTGCGACCGCCGAGATGGCTTCGTTCTGCCCGATGACCCGCTTGTGGAGGAATTCTTCCATACGGAGCAGTTTGTTGGATTCTTCCTCTTCCAGCTTGAAGAGCGGAATGCCGGTCATTTTGGACACGACATAGGCGACTTCTTCCTTGCCGATGGTCGGTTTGTGCTTTTCCTGGTTCTTTTTCCATTCGCGCTTGGATTCGTCGAGCAGTTTCCGCAGGCGCTCTTCTTCTTCCCGATGACGAACCGCTTCCTCGAAATTCTGCATCGAGATAGCCAGTTCCTTTTCACGCGAGATCTTCTTGAGCTCCTGTTCCAGCGCTTTGAGTTCAGTCGGAAGCGCGTAGGTCTGCAATTTGGCGCGAGAGCCGGTTTCATCGATCAGATCGATGGCCTTGTCTGGCAAGAATCGGTCAGTGATATACCGGTCTGCCAACTTGACGGCTTCCACGATCGCGTCCTCGGTGATCTCGACGCCATGATGTTCTTCGTATCGATCGCGCAAACCCTGAATGATGCGGACCGTTTCATCCGTGCTCGGCGGTTGCACATGAATAGGTTGGAAGCGGCGCTTGAGGGCCCCGTCCTTCTCAATGTGTTTGCGATATTCGTCCAGCGTCGTGGCGCCGATGCACTGAATTTCACCGCGCGACAGAGCCGGCTTGAGCATGTTGGAGGCGTCGATCGAGCCTTCAGCAGCACCTGCGCCGACCAGCGTGTGCAATTCATCAATGAAAATAATGATATTGCCCGCCTGCACGATCTCCTTCATCACCACTTTCAACCGCTCTTCAAATTGGCCGCGGTATTTCGTGCCGGCGACGAGGGAGCCTAAATCCAGAGCAATAACGCGACGGGACAGGAGATTGTCGGGAACCTCGGAGGCAATGATACGCTGCGCGAGTCCCTCGACGATGGCTGTCTTGCCGACGCCGGATTCGCCGATCAGCACGGGATTATTCTTGGAGCGGCGGCTGAGGATCTGCAGCACCCGCTCGATCTCATCCGCGCGTCCGATGACAGGATCCAATTGACCCTCTTGGGCCAATTGGGTGAGGTCGCGTCCGCATTCGTCCAGTGCCGGGGTGTTGCTCTTGCGATCTCTCTCGCGAGGAGCAGACTTTCGCAGGAAGGTCACCGTGAGCTGCCGGGCAGTCAGGAGGTTGGCGCCAAGACTTCTCAGAATCTTTCCACCGATGCCTTCCTCTTCACGCAGGAGGCCGAGCAACAGATGCTCGCTGCCGATATGGTTATGACCGAGTAACCGGGCTTCTTCCACCCCGTACTCGATGACTTTCTTGACCCGCGGGCTGAAAGGAATTTCCCCGAAGGTCATTGTCGTGCCGCCGCCCGGCAGGTTGCGCTCGATTTCGAGGCGAATCTGTTCGGTCGAGAGGCCCATTTTTTTCAGGATCATCAGCGCAATCCCATCCGTCTCGCGAAGGATGGCCAACACCAGGTGCTCGGTGCCCAGGTAATCGTTCTGATGGCGCTCGGCTTCTTCACGTGCCAGGATGATGATCTTGCGACCCTTGT
>CAADGJ010000327.1 GCA_900696505.1 uncultured Nitrosospira sp. | reverse complement strand
TACGTCGGATTCAGTATCGGCGAAAAGACCGAAGAGGTTAAGTCCGGCAGCGAGGCGGATCAGCGTTGAAGGGCGGTTTTGACCAGGTCACTGACGACTTTGCCGTCTACGGATTGCCCGGCCAGACGAGCCATGACGGCTTTCATGACCTGCCCCATGTCCTTCAGTGATGATGCGCCGGATTCTTTGATGACCTGCGCGACAATATTCGCCAGCTCGTCGGAAGAGACTGCGGCAGGAAGGTAGCCCTCGATGATGCTGATCTCTTGCCATTCTTTTGCGGCCAAGTCCTGTCGGTTGCCCTTCTCGAATTGCTCGGCCGCTTCCCTGCGCTGTTTGATGAGAGTGGTCATGATCCGGCTCATGCCGGCATCGTCGAGATCCTGTTTGAGTTCGACTTCCTTATATTGCACGGCGGCTTTGATCATGCGAATGACGTCCATGCGCAGCTGGTCTCTGGACTTCATGGCCGATTTCAGGTCTTCGGATAAGCGATCATGCAGCGACATCGGGTTCCTTTCAGCAGGGAGATGCGTCGTCGCGGAGAATAACGCCTTTACCGGAGCCAGTCAACGTGGCTGACGCGCGTACGTTTTGTATTGAGCGCCGGGAGGTCCTGTCCCATAACGCAATCGGCGGTAGCGGTGGCACTTAACCACGGAGGCTCAGAATGGGGCAGACAAACAGCAGTGCAGCGGCGCGGGTCGGCGGGCTCGTCAGTATCATTGTTGCGGCGATGGTGCTCGTGGTGGGCTGTGCCAGCGACAAACCGAAACCGATGGCTCAGCCGTCACCTGAGCAGGTCAAAGGGAATGCGGATCGTGCGTTTGACCGGTTGAAACAGGAAGAGGGAGAGCGCCGGCCATCGGGGATGTAAGCCTGGCTTCGGGCTGTGCGCCCTCTAGGGTGCCACGCGTGGGTTTCTCCAGGGCATGAGCGTCATGAGGGATTTCAGGACGGGCAGTTCCCAGACCAGATGTCCTTGTGGAGGAGAGGCAATGCGCCGGGGCTCAGCAAACGTGCGCAGCAGACTCATGGCAATAGCAAGTCGCAAGACTCCCGAGAGGCAAAACAAAAACGGCAGGTTCGACGCCGGCGTCAGATGCCAGAAGCCGATCGAGAGTTCAGTGGGCATCTGAGTCGCCAGCCAACTGCCGGTCAGTGCGCCGAGTCCCCATCCCACCGCATTCATGGCATTGGCCAGCGCGACCCCTCTGGTGCGCTCTTCCGGTTGTAATGAATCGAAGACATAATTCTGCAGGCCGAGCGACAGTCCCGCCCAGATCACGCCACCGAAAAAGTTGACGGTCAACAGAAACAGGTAGTGCTCGCTCAACAGGTAGCCCATCGGCAGGAATGGCACTGCCGAGGCCGTCAGCGCCAGTAAGGCTTTGTTGCCGTATCGGTCACCGATTCGACCCCAGGGGCCCAGTGTGAGAAATTGAGCCGAGATACTGCTCGCCATCCAGCCGGCATATTCGAGATAGGACCAATGAAGGTCTCGCAGGAGATAGATCACAAAAAACGGTCCCGACAGCAGTACCGCGAAATGCATCAACCCTGAGAACAAGAGGAAGCGACGAAAATCCCGGCTGGCGGTGTTGGCAAGAAAATGCCGGAAGCCGTGCGGCGCATCGAGCTGGTGGACCGGCATCAGCCGTGACACGTGAGTCTGGCAACGTGTGGCTCCCATACGCGCGGCAGCGGCGCCGAGGAAAATGACAAGGAAGCCGATCCAGCTCATGTCCCATCGTTGCCCCAGCGTCAGGATGGCCCCGGCCAGTCCTAATGCCAGAAAACTCGTGAGCGCGGTTGTGCGAGCACGCTGGGCGAAATAGGCGCCGCGACTGTCGGCTTCCGCGACGTCGACCAAAAGACTATTCCAGACCGGGGCGGTGACATGGCCAAAGCCGAAATAGAGCATGGCGCAGCCGATCAACAGCCAGGGGCCATGTTGCGGGTCAATCAGCGGCAGCGACAGGATCGGAAGCCAGCAGAAAGCCTGGGCCCGGCCTCCGGCGATGAGCAGGCGCCGCGGCAGACGAAGATAGCGAAGTACCTTCACGGAGGCGAGTTGTGCCACTACTCCGACCAATTGCGGAAGCGCGGACAGAATGGCGATATGAAACGGAGAGGCATGCAACAGCAGGGCGAACGCCGAGAAATAGTTTTCCCCGCCGCCTTGGGCCGCGGCTTGGCAGGCCGCATCCCGGATGCCGTATTGCCGGCTGCTCGCCTTGGCCTCGTGCTTCGCGGCTTCCGTCTCGTTCGGCAAGGGGACTGGCTGAGAAAATGAAGGCGGGGCGGCGGTCGTTGAGTCATTCATGGGACTTTGCGCGGGAATGGTGCGTGATGCCTACAAACTTTGCGTTGAATGAAAGGCATTATATCAGAGCGAACCGCGTTGCCTTCTGTTTTGATCAATTCGCGCAGGCCGGTTGACCCTCCGTTCTCACAGTGGGTACCATAACTGTATGGATGCCCGGGTTTCACAAGGAACAGCAGACTTGGTTGCCCGTGAGGGGACGCGGTTCTCCTTCCCATTGGCGCTCGCTCTCTGTGTCACCTCGATCCTGGGATGGTGGCAGACGGGCGCAGAAGGTCGCGATCTGATGGTTCCCAAAGAGCAGGCCACCACGGAGTTCGAACCCACCGAAATGCCGTCACTGGATGTGCAGCAGAGAGGCGTCCCGCAGTCACTCTTCACCTGGATCAAGATGGCGCGCGGTTATGAAGTCGAGTGGGATACGTTTGGCCGCAAAGGGTGGTTCACGCAGGATCCACGGCTGAAACCCATCGCGCCGGGTACGACGGTCTTCACGCCGGATACGCCGGCTGTGTACATCGTGTTCGAAGTCGCCCCGCTCGAAGATCCCGCCCAGTTTGCCGCACAGGTATTTGCTATCGGGGCCGACGGGAAAACCGGCGATGCGGTGATCGTGCAGGATAGCCTCGAGGTACCGGGCCACGAACGATACGGTTTTTTGGAGTTGAAGAAGCCTTCGTCGCAGTGGCCACAGGGCAAGTATGTGGTCAAGATCTACATCACGTCGCTCGGGCAGCAACCGTTCCATGCCGTGAATCAAGTGGGAACGATGCGATTTGCCGTGACCGACCATCCTTCCGCAGATGTAACGCCCGCCGTACCGGGTTCTCCCGCCCGTTGAATATCTTCCCCTGCTTAGTCTAACGTTCGTCTGCCGCTCGGGCTCATGCGGCCTTTGGATGTATCGTTTATCGCGAGGAGCAGGGGATGAAGGAAACCGATCTGGAGAAATTGACGCTGTTGTATGAACGGTTTTGTGATGTGTGTTTAGTCGAGAAGGAAGTGTGGACGGAAATATACATGCCGCGTACGTTCAAGGACGGCACGGCGGTGCGGACCAATATTCAGGATCGCTATCAGGTGATGATCGACGATCAGGGCGTGGAGGATGCGCTGGAGGCCAACATTCCTCTTGGG
>CAADGJ010000326.1 GCA_900696505.1 uncultured Nitrosospira sp. | reverse complement strand
CGAGGCCACCAGAGGATTCGATGTGCGGTATCTGTTAAGGACTCTGGCTGAACTCGTGCCGGGTCGGCGAGTGACGCCTCAGGGACTCAAGGCCGCCGTCGTGGTTGTGCTTCTGGCGATCATGGGGTGGGGTGCCGTGCAAGAACGATATGCCTTTCGAGCGCGAGAGGACGATCGCGACCTGTTTGCGGTGACGCAGCATCTGAACACGACGACCTCACCGACGGCGTTGATCGAAACCTATGACAGCGAGCTGTTCCTCTTTTTGAATCGTCCCTACACCTACGCCTTGCCCAAGCATCTGGTTGAGATTATCCGGCGTGAGCAGGGACAGGCGCAGGCAGTCACGTATGATCCTCTGCAACAGAACCCTGATTATGTCGTGGTCGGCGAATATGGCCGGTGGGCAGGATTCTACAAGCCGTTGATTGCGCAAAACCGTGTGCGGCTCGTGATGACCATCGGACGCTATCAGATCTACGAACCGGTGCGTTCCTAGCGCGACCGTATCCCCCTCGGTCCTTTTCCCTTCTTCTGTAGCCGTGAAATTGCCCCCTTGACTTCATGGGAGACGGGATTATTTTTTCATCGTTGCTAATGCGTAACCGGATGGACGGGACACAGTGCCCGGTCTGGAGGGCAATGGCGGCAGGTGAATGCCCCGCTTCTGCTTCGACCAGCATTCCATCCAAACCCACTCACATCAACCATTACACTGACCTCTCAGGAGAGAGGAGGAGGACGGTATGACCAGTTATCATGCAGCATTGGTAGCACCTATCGGGCAAGACTCCTTCGACCGGCAAATCGATCGGTTACTGGAGGATGCGGTAAGCGCGTTCGGCGTAAGCGGAATAGCCTGGGCTCCGGCCAGTAATGCTTGGGAAGATGACAACGGGTTCTACGTACAGGTCGCGCTCCCCGGTTGGGAGCCGCAAGACGTCTCGCTCGAAGTGGCTAAGCATGTACTCTCGATCAAGGGCGAGCGCAAGGAACAGTCTCAACCGGGTAAGACCGTTCATGTGCAAGAGATCGGTGACGGGCGGTTTATGCGGCTCTTCCGATTGCCGACGTATATTGATTCCGAGAAGGCCTCGGCTGTGCAAAAGAATGGCTTGCTGACCGTGACGTTTCCCAAGCGGGAAGAAGCAAAGAGTCGGCGGATTATGATTGAAGGGACCTAAACACTCCCATCCGTCTTGCGCAGAAGGCATGATGAAGCGAAGGGATCCTCAGACGGTTCCCCTCCCGCCTTCCTCCGAATAACCGGTTGTTCCCGGAGGCCTCGCTGATTCCCACGATCGGCGAGGCCTCTACTCTCACGCCGGAGGCCATCATGGCTAGGTAGTTTGACCTGCCGCAGAAGAGATGTGCGGCATTGTGAAATGCTCAAGGAGAAGACCTATGAACTACAGAAATTTCTTGAAGCGTTGGCGGTGCATAGGTAGCCGCTCGGAATTGGGTACGCATGGGTTGCAGGGCGCGATGTCACTGGCCTCCCTACGCGGGTGGTGGCGGAGGCGCCGGGCCCAGGAGCGGCAGGAGCGAAGAGAAGATCATCAGGATCGTCCCGTGACCCCGTGGTCGCACGGCCTATTTTAAGTGCGGGCGCCCTGAGAGCCTGCCTTGTGATACCAAGATGACTATCTGGAACAGAAAGGAGGTGAACACGATGATGGATTTGAGTTCGGTTCTTGATGCCGGACTAACGGTGGCGGGTGCGATCGCGGTGCTCTTGATGGGACTCTGGATGCTGTCTTCTGAGTCCAGCACCGTGTCTACCTCCCAGCAGCCGGCGGTTCCGATGAGAGCATATAGTGATAACGTCCAGCTGCCTAAGGCTGCGTGATTATTCACAGGCCACGCTGTATGCCTTGGACAAGAGGCGTAATGAAGTCTTCCCCGGGGATCTCGCTGATCTGCTGGGGAAGAGCCCCTCAGGGACGGTACGGGGCGCTGCGCTGCCGGTCGATCAGTTGACGAACGACATCGGTGAGAAGTTCCGGCTGGTCAAAAGGAATAAAGTGGCTGCTCTGGTCGGCGAATACCTGCCGGCTGTTTGTCGACAGGGTGGTCAGTCCCTGTTGCAGTTCTAACCACATTTTCCTGAACTTGGCCTGGTTCACCTGTCCCGGCATGTCCGGCCACCAGACCGGGCCAGTGGCGGTGATCACGATCAACGGAAGATTGCCGAGCGAACCGCTGCGGCGCACCTGCTCCAGCGTTTCAATCAATCCGTCACTCTCATCCGTCAGCGTGGAATAGTAGCCGGTCCGTAGCCAGCCGGCGCGCAGCATCGGGCGAGTCTCAGCCGATACCTTCTCTTCCTGTCTCATCAAGAGCGGCGGCAGCTGGTCATAGGAGGCCATCAGCCTTGTGATGCCTACCATTGTCAGGGCGCGAATGACGGGCAGCATGGATTTGCCGGCGTTGGCGAACAATCGAAATTCTGCCTGACGCATTTCCGATTCATGACCCGCATCCACCAGCACCATGCCGACGACTTCTTGGGGATAGTCATGTTGGTAGAGCCTGGCGATCAGGCCGCCGAGCGAATGTCCTACCAGAATATAAGGCCCCCGGATGCCGGCTCTTTCGAGCAGACGATGGAGTTCTTTCGCCATCCGTTGTCCCGTGCGAGGCAAGGGACCGCGCTCGCTCCAGCCGAGGCCCGCTCGATCATAGGCGCAGACGCGAGTCGTTCGGGCGAGCTGCGGTTGCACGGTGCTCCAATAAAGCGACCAGCCAGGTGCAGGCGCCTCGAGGAGTACCGTCGGACTCCCGGTCCCAAGACAAAAGAGGTGCAGCCGATGTCCCCCAATATCGACCAGTTGGCCGGGTGGAGGATAATGCTGCCGATCCAGCACCATGCCGGCAATCTGATACACGGCACCGAGAGTGGCGAGTGCAACGATTGTCCCGAGAAGCCACGTGAGCATGCGCAT
>CAADGJ010000325.1 GCA_900696505.1 uncultured Nitrosospira sp. | reverse complement strand
CAACTTTTCTCCCAGCATTTCGTGATACTCCCAATATGTTGGGACTCGTTTTTGTGACTCTTCGCAGCGTTCACGCGGAATTCCTGCACCTCCGCCGTTGATCCTCTTTCATCTTTCAATATGTTAGAGCGCTTGCCCCTGTCCGCTGATCGGTCGGTACGGCTGTTGCTGAATAGCTGAGATAGGAAGGGGGAACGACGAGATGCTGAAGATCACAAAGATAGAAGCTAACGGACACAGAGTCATTTTGAAGCTGGAAGGAAAAATTACCGATCAGTGGGCCCCGCTTCTGGACAGCGAATGCCGCGCGGCTCTTCGGGAACGAGGCCGGGTCGAATTGGATTGTGTCGGCGTAAGTTTTCTGGACGAGAAAGGGGTTGAGGTGCTGAAGAGGCTCCTTCGACCGGAAGTCGTCCTTACTGGTGCTCCAGGATACATGACGGAGCTGCTGCAGAGCGGAGGTCGATCATGAACTCGCTCGCCACCACTTACACAGAGTCGATAGGAGAGAGCAGGTGGGCAGGGCAGACGCAGCCGCCTTCGACTGCATCCGTCCGGAGTAAAGAGGATCAACAGCTGACCGCTCGACTCCTTCAGGGTGATGATATTGCCTTTGGTGAACTGGTGAGTACCCATCATGGAGCGCTCATTCGAATGGCCATGGGGTACGTGGCGGATCGTGAGGTGGCGGAGGAAGTTGTCCAGGACACCTGGCTGGCTGTGATCGAAAGCCTGAACAGCTACGAAGGCCGGTCCTCCCTTAGAACCTGGATCTTCGGGATTCTCATCCATAAGGCCAAAGATCGAGGCATGCGGGAGAAACGGCATACGACCTTCTCGGCCTTCGAGTCGTTCGACGACGACAACGAGGAAGCAGTTGATCCGTCGCGATTTCACCAATCCGGCGAATGGGCCGGCCATTGGGCCCTTCCTCCACAGCCATGGGATGACCAGACGCCGGAGAAATTGTTGGCGTCGCATCAGGTGGTGAACGCCATGCAGAAGGCGATTGACGAGCTGCCGCCCATTCTGAAGGACGTCTTGATCCTGCGCGATGTCGAAGGAGTGGACTCACAGGAGGTATGTACGCTGCTCAAGATCACGGAAACCAATCTCTATGTGCGGTTGCACCGGGCGAGGGAAAGGGTGCGCGTAGCGGTAGAACAGTTTCTGACCGACGGGCGCAACGAAAAGGACGAACCAACATGAGCTCTGTTCGTATTCATATCTGCTGGCTGGCTGGCATCGTGGTCGCGATGGTGGTTTTGGGGGCGGTTGCCCCATCGCCGGCGACCGAAACAGGCGAGAAAGTGCCGGTTGCCTCAACGACCATTCAAAAGGTGAGGTCCTTCCCACGGACAGCCAGCGGGCAGGTCGCCGGAGCGTCCGCTTTCAGGGTGACACAACAGAGCAGTCGAAGGTTAGATCGGGTGGACCTGGTGAAAGCCTCTCGACAATCAGCCCCGTCTCATATCCAAAACGCATCCCTTACCTTCGAGGAGCTGGGGCAACTTGAGCGACGTTTAAATAATGCCAGCCGTACCTACTGGGACGCACAACTGAATCCGATCCGGTGATTGAAGGATGACTCAGCATCATTCGTCGTATCCTGTGTCACCAAGTCAAAAGGGTGTAGGGAAACCATCGGCCGGGAGACTGATCTGTAGAACTGCGGAAAGGTCTGCCTAGCATCAGGATATCGCCGATCGGATGACTATGATAGCGAGTCCGAACGACCGATGATTCATGATTCAAAGAGGAGCAGCGATGAAGGCCATAGCCGTCATTCCAGGCAAACGGAATTCGATCCATCTGGCTGACTTACCGGAGCCGTCGGTCAGCGACATCATTAATGGTCGCGGAGTTGTGGTTGAGGTGCTCCGCGTGGGCGTGGACGGGACGGATAAAGAGATCAACGCCGCAGAATACGGCCAGGCTCCTCCGGGTTACGACTTCCTCGTGATCGGTCATGAATGCTTCGGACGGGTGGTGGAGGTGGGCGATCAGGTCTGGGAGTTGAAGCCCGGGGACTATGTCGTGCCGACCGTGCGCCGGCCCGGCGGCAGTTTCTACGACAAGATCGGCCAGTATGACATGACGACGGAGGACATCTACTATGAGCGAGGCATCAACCTCCGTCATGGGTATCTGACGGAATATTTTGTGGATGAACCGGAATATATTGTCAAAGTGCCAAAGGCATTGAAACATGTCGCTGTGTTGCTTGAGCCGACCTCGGTGATCGAAAAAGGGATCATCCAGGCGTATGAGGCTCAACGCCGGCTCAAGGTCTGGCGACCCAAACGCGCTGCCGTGCTGGGTGCAGGCACGATCGGCATGTTGGCGGCCATGTCTCTCCGGATGCGGGGGCTGGAGGTGGTGAGCTTCGGCCGCAACCTGGCTCCGTATCGGAACTCTGAATTGCTCGTCGAAATTGGCGCGCGCTACATCTCGACCCAGGAGGTGTCCATCAAGGAAGCGGCGGAGAAGTATGGGCCCTTTGATCTGATGTTCGAGGCCACCGGTTTTGCGCCGATCGTGTTCGAGGCGATGGAGCATCTGGGAAAGAACGGGGCCCTGATTCTTTCGAGCGTCACGGGCGGAGGCCGAAACGTGCAGGTGCCGGCCGACATGATCAACCTGGGATTCGTCCTCGGCAACAAGGTGATGGTTGGGACCGTCAATGCCAATCGGGAGTATTTCGAAGCAGGGGTGTATGATCTGTCGCGCGCCGAGCTGGAATTTCCCGGCTGGCTCTCAAAGTTCCTCACGCATCCGGTGGAAGGGCTGGATAATTACCAGGACATGATGCGGCTGCTGACTCAAGAGACAAGCGCTATCAAGGTGTTCGTCAATGTAGTCAAGGGATAACCCGGCTGTGGTTACGTGCCGCGTAAATCGGATCAAGCACTATGACGCTGCCTAACCGAGCAATGGCCTCTTCGTTCACCAAGGCGACCGGCGTCGAGGCGGCTCGTCTTGGAGAAGACGCCCGGCGTCACAAAAACTGGAAGCGCTGGGGTCCGTATCTCTCTGAGCGGCAATGGGGCACGGTGCGAGAAGATTATTCGCCGCATGGGGAGTGCTGGGGCTATTTTTCACACGACCAGGCGCGAAGTCGCGCCTACCGCTGGGGCGAAGATGGGCTGCTTGGGATCACGGACCGGGAATGTCGTCTCTGCTTCGCCCTCGCTCTGTGGAATGGGCGAGACCCGATTCTAAAGGAGCGCCTCTTCGGGCTCACGGGTCCAGAAGGGAATCACGGCGAGGATGTGAAGGAGTGCTACTACTACCTCGACTCGACGCCGACGCATTCCTACATGAAGGCTTTGTATAAATATCCGCAGGCCGCCTTTCCCTATGCTCAGCTGGTCGAGGAAAACCGCCGCCGAGGAAAAGGAGATCCGGAGTTCGAACTACTGGACACGGGCGTTCTTGAGGGCGGCCGCTACTTCGATATGTTTGCGGAATATGCCAAGGCTGCTCCGAATGACATTCTCATCCGGATTACGGTAGCCAATCGCGGTCCGGACGAGGCGACGCTCCATCTGCTGCCCACGCTCTGGTTCCGGAATACCTGGTCCTGGGGCCGGGTGGGGGAAGGACACTGGGACAAACCGGTGATCCGACTCGCGAAGGCCGGCAAGGAAGTGGTCAGGTTCGTGGCGGTGCATGACTCGCTCGGCACGTTTCATCTCGAAGCGCATCCTGGACCTGACGGGGTGTTCCCGACGGCGCTTTTCACCGAAAACGAAACGAACACTGCCAAACTGTACAACTCGCCGAACCCTTCCCCATACGTAAAGGATGCCTTCCATGAGTACCTGATCCATGGCAATGCGCAGGCTGTGAATCCTGATGGGGTCGGGACCAAGGCTGCAGCGTACTACCGCTTGACCGTCCCGGCGGGCGGGGAGGCGACCATCCGTCTTCGGCTGGTTTCGGCAGAGGAGGTGACGCAGTTCCTCTTCGGCCGGGACTTCGACCAAGTGTTTGCCGCACAGCACCGCGAAGCGGATGAGTACTACGAGGGCGTGAGCCCGGCCGGCCTCTCAGAGAAAGAACGCGTTGTGACTCGCCAATGCCACGCCGGCCTGCTCTGGTCCAAACAGTTCTACCACTATGTGATCAAAGATTGGCTCGATGGTGATCCGGCCCATCCGGCTCCACCGGAGAGCCGGAAGTTTGGCCGGAACAATGACTGGAGCCATCTGTACAATCGCGACATCATCTCCATGCCGGACAAGTGGGAGTATCCCTGGTATGCCGCCTGGGACCTGGCCTTTCACATGATTCCGTTCGCGAAGATCGATCCGCACTTTACCAAGGAGCAGCTTGTGCTGTTCCTGCGCGAGTGGTACATGCACCCGAACGGCCAGATCCCGGCATACGAATTCGCATTCGGCGATGTCAATCCGCCGGTTCATGCCTGGGCCGCGTGGCGCGTCTACAAGATGACGGGTGAGCGGGAGAAGCGTGACCGGCTCTTTCTGGCGCGTGTATTCAAAAAGCTCCTGATCAATTTCACCTGGTGGGTGAATCGCAAAGATATTGACGGCAAGAATCTCTTTGCCGGCGGATTCCTCGGATTGGACAACATCGGCGTGTTCGACCGCTCACGACCCTTGCCCACGGGCGGGCGGCTGCATCAGGCGGACGGCACAGCCTGGATGGCTTTTTATTGCGCGACGATGCTTTCGATAGCGATCGAATTGGCCAGCGAGGATCCGTCCTATGAAGACATCGCGTCCAAGTTTTTCGAGCACTTTGTCGCAATCACGGACGCGATGAATACCCTGGGTGGTACCGGCCTCTGGGATGAAGATGACGGCTTCTACTACGACCAGCTCTTGCTGGACGGGCGTTCCATCCCATTGAAGGTCCGCTCCATGGTGGGGTTGATCCCACTCTACGCCTGTGAGGTGTTGGAGCAGGAGAAATTGGATCGTCTGCCCGGTTTCACCAAACGGATGAAGTGGTTTCTGGAGAACCGGAAAGATCTCGGGCGGCACATTTCCTACATGATGCCGGACAAGAGCGCGCATGGGCATAGGCTCCTGGCGATTCCCTCCAAGGATCGATTGCACCGTGTGCTGCGATACCTGCTGGATGAACAGGAATTCCTGTCGCCCTACGGGATTCGCTCGCTCTCCCGCATCCATATGGAGAAGCCCTATGTGTTCTGGACCGACGGCATGAGCTATCGGGTGGACTATGTACCGGCGGAGTCGAATACCGGGCTCTTCGGCGGCAATTCCAACTGGCGCGGCCCCATCTGGTTCCCGGTGAACTTCCTGCTGGTCGAGGCGCTGGCGCGGTACCATCATTTCTACGGGGATGACTTTCGTGTCGAGTGCCCGACGGGATCGGGCAAGATGATGACGCTGCAGGAAGCCGCCCAAGAGATCGCCCGGCGCTTAGCCAGTATCTTCTTGCCGGACAAGCAGGGCCGCCGCCCGTGCCATGGCCATGTTGCGCAATATGCCACCGATCCGCACTGGCGCGATCTCGTCCTCTTCAACGAATACTTTTGCGGCGAGACCGGCCGTGGCGTCGGTGCGACCCATCAGACCGGCTGGACGGCCCTCGCGGTCCGGTGCATCGAGCAGCTTGCCCAGGCAAGATCCCGTCCTTGAAACGGCCCCGTTCCTATCGCCTGCTTTCACAGACACAAATCCAGTGAAGGACTCCCAGGAGTTTCAGGCGGAGTATCAAGGTTCGCAGTTCTACTGTGCGTCCGCGATCCATCACGACTGATTCATGGGGCAGCCAGACCAATATGCGCCGCCTCCCATCTCTGTAAGACCTCTTCGCATTCCACGACTCACTCGCAGAGCAATAAGAGTCTCTGTCACTCCAGCGCCCAACCGGGAGACCAGCCATGACACAGACGACAGCAGTGGTACCGACCGAATCCGGCAATCAGGAACTGATTACGGCCATGCCCTCTTCCTCTCCATCAGAAGGCCCGCTTTCACCACTGACTGTCGCTCCACTACCTCAGACCGAACGGGTGTATCGTCATCGGCTGCCGGTCCGGATCGGTCATTGGCTGAATGTGGTCTGTCTGTTCATCCTGATCATGAGCGGCTTACAGATTTTCAACGCGCATCCCGCCCTCTATTGGGGTGACCGGTCGGATCGAGACAAACCGTTGCTCTCGATCCGGGCCGTACGTGGGGAAGACGGGCACGGCCAGGGCATCACGACGATTCTGGGCCGCCAGTTCGACACGACCGGTGTGTTGGGTTACTCCAACAACAGCGCCAGAGCGTTTCCGGCCTGGGCGACCGTTCCAAGCGCGAAGTGGCTAGCGATGGGGCGGCAATGGCATCTGTTCTTCGCTTGGCTGTTTGTGATCAATGGGGTGATGTTTGCGGCGTATTCCTTCATGAGCCGTCATTTCAAGCGAGATCTCCTCCCGACCAGTCGTGATCTTCGAGGCATCGGCAAGGCCGTGAAAGATCATCTGGCCCTGCGCCACCCCAGGGGAGATGAAGCCAAGCGGTACAACGTGCTGCAAAAGCTCGCTTACGTGGGCGTTATTTTCGGGCTTGCGCCGCTGATTGTCTTGACCGGGCTGACGATGTCCCCGACGATCGACACGGCGTTCCCTTGGTTATTGGCCATATTCGGCGGGAGGCAGGCAGCGCGCACGATTCACTTCATCGCCTGCTTCTCATTTGTCGGCTTCATCGTGATCCACGTGTTCCAGGTCATCCTGACGGGGTTCTTCAACAACATTCGTTCAATGATCACTGGTTATTTTGTCGTGAAACACGAAGGAGCAAGTCATGAAGCATGAGCGAGCTATGGAACGGCGGGCATTCTTAAAGGGCACAGTGGGTGTTGCGAGTCTTGTCGCCCTCGCAGGCTGCGACAACCTCACGCTGAGCAGCTGGTTCCCTAACATCCTGAATAAGACGGAAAGGCTAACCGATCTGGTCCAGCGAGCGATGACGCCTACCAATGCACTGGCGAAAGAATATAGCGACACAGAGATTTCGAAGGTCTTTCCGGCCAACGGCAATACGGATCCCGGCACGCAGGACTATGCCGAAATGGCTCAGAATAACTTTGCCGACTGGCACGTGATGATTCACGGCCTTGTGACGATACCCATGACGTGTTCGTTGGCGGCCATCAAGGAAATGCCGGCTCGCACGCAGATTACGCGGCATGATTGCGTGGAGGGCTGGAGTGCTATTGGGAAGTGGACCGGGGTGCCGCTGGGAGACCTGATGCGCAAAATCCAGCCGCTGCCGAACGCCAGGTACGCCGTCTTCCATTGCGCCGACCTGGATGACGACGGCGTGCCCTATTACGAAAGCATGGCGCTCGCCGACTGTTATCATCCTCAAACCATATTAGCTTATGAGCTGAATGGACGACCATTGGACGTGCCACACGGCGCGCCGCTGCGTCTCCGATTTGAACGGCAGCTCGGATACAAGCATGCGAAGTATGTCGTGCGGATCGAGTTGGTGGAGAGTCTGCAAGGGATTGGTGGCGGCAGGGGCGGGTATTGGGAAGACCAGGGCTATGAATGGTACGCAGGCATATGAGGAGTAGGTTGAAGTTGAGGTTGAGGTTCAGGTTGGGCAGTGAGGCAACAAGATGTGTGGTTCTTCACGAACGGAGACAACTGTATGCATGTTGTCCTAATT
>CAADGJ010000324.1 GCA_900696505.1 uncultured Nitrosospira sp. | reverse complement strand
TCACATTACTTTCACGCTCGATGGAAATCGTCGTCTGACCCGGTTCACCGATCACCACAATGGCGTTCTGTCCTGCTTGCAGCGTACTGGTGCCGCCGGTTCCGCTCGTGTTGGTGAAGTCTAAGCTCGTGGTGTCCGTGACGACCGTCACGGCATTGGCAGCGCCCGTAGCGGTGGCCGTGAGCGTCAGTCGATAGGCCGGTGTCGATACGGTTCCGGTATTGATCACGGAGGCGGTGACACCCGCCCCCAGATCGTTGATGGCGGAACGAAGATCGTCGAGCGTGGCGCCATCGTTGAGCGTCACCGTTTGATTCGCGCCGGTTCCGACCTTGAAGGTAAAGGTCCCTGAGCCGCCGGAGACGATCGGAGTGGTCGTCGCGGCGACCGCCTTGGCAGTACTGTTGGTAATCTGGTGCGCTTTGGCTAACTGAGTGACTTGGACCGTATAGCTGCCGGTCGCCGCGCCCACGCCGGCTTGAGCGGTTAATTTTGTCTCGTCGCTGACGGTGGTGGTCGTGCGGTCGAAACTGTTTGGGAGGCGAAGCGCATTGGCTGCGCTTTGGAGTGCGAGCAGTTTGTTGCCCAGGGTCCCGTAGTCGGTCAGTTTGGTCTGAAGGTCTTTCTTCTTCGCGTTTAACGCGTCGATCGGCACACGTTGGACTTTAGCCAGCTCAGTGACGACCTGGCCAAAGTCCACGCCATTGCCTAACCCGCCAAAACTGATCGCCATGACATCCCTTTCATGCCGTGATGCAGCTTACACCTTGTGGTGCAGGAGCAGCCCCGTGGGGGTCTCCAGCCTCTTCGCAAGGTCGATGACTTCCTGCTGCGGTATCTGGCGGATTACGGTACCAGAATCCCCATCCATCACCTTGACCACTACCCGATCGAGATCCGGATCGACGGTAAACTCCAGCCTGGAGTCTGCCTTCTTGAAGACCTCACGCACGCGCGTGAGCGCCTGTTCCAGATCTTTTCCCTTCGTCTCAGGGGTTGACGACTCAGGTTCGGGAGCCTTCGCCTCGACCTTCTTTTCAGTCGTATGCTGAGGCCCGCTTTGCGTCGCTTGAATAGCGGCTGCGGGAAGGTCTTTATAATTGGAAACATCGTGGACCATGTTACCCTCCTCGGATCAGTCCTGGGGTAGCCCTCCCTATGGAGAGCTACCCGCCGGCTGAAGCCTTACCCTCGCAGCAGCGCTAACGCTTGCTGTGGCAGCGAATTGGCTTGCGCCAAAATCGCGATACCGGATTGAGTGAGGATCTGGTTCTTCGTGAACACAGATGTTTCCTGAGCAATGTCCGCATCGCGAATCCGCGATTCGGCCGCGGTGAAGTTCTCGGCCGTGACCGTCAGATTCTGGATCGCGACTTCAAAACGGCTCTGGATAGAACCGTAATTGGCGCGGGCGGTAGCGACCGCGCTGATCGCGCTGTCGATCTTCGCCAGCATCGACTGTGCGGCCGTTGCCGTCGACACGCTTGCGCCGGTCAAACCGACCGCCGCCACGTCGAGGTCATCCAAGGCCACACTCAAGGAATTGCCCGATCCACTCTTGAAGCCGATGAAGACCTCAAACGTGTTGCTGCTACCGCTGAGAAGCGGCTGACCGTTATATTCGGTCGTGGTCGAAATACGATCGATTTCCGAACGCAACGCCACGAATTCCTGGTCCAGATACGAACGCTCCGTTGTGCCCAACGTGCCGCTGGCTGACTGGGTCGCCAACTCACGCATACGAGACAACAGGCTGCCAATCGTCGCCGCCGCGCCGTCCGCGACCTGCGTCAAGCTGATGCCGTCACCGGCGTTCCGATTGGCCTGATTGATACTACGGATCTGCGCCCGCAAGGTTTCAGACACGCCCAAGCCGGCCGCGTCATCGGCCGCACGGGTAATCCGTAAGCCAGATGACAACCGCTCAACTGAACGACCCAGCTGGGCTTGGTTGACCGCCAGGTTTCGCTGAGCTGCCAGTGACGCAACGTTGGTGTTGACTACTAATGCCATGACGTACTTCCTCCTGAAGCTTCCGCACTACTCTCGGAATCGCCAGCGTCCGTGCCGACGAGGTGGTAACCAGGTCCGGTGGAGATGTGGCCACATCCCCGCTGCCCCTTATTACCGTGTTGCTGTGCCCCTTATCGGTAGGCTCTCAGGAAGACTTAAGTCGTGAAGGATGCGCAGAAAATGCCTGTAACGAGGAGCAGCGCGAGGCGGTGTGCCCTATTGAGCAACAATGGACGCTAAGCAGCCAAACGAGCATCGGCGAGCCGGGGTAATAATTCGTATTCGAGCAGGTCTGCCACGCGGATCGCGTCGGCCGTGGTTCGTGCGCCCAAAAGTTCCTGGATCCATGGCAGCAACGAGGCAGACGACAACCCTTCGACACCCTGGGCCTGTCCGGCTTCCAACATTTCGGTGTAATCGGCCAGTCGGCCAAGCCAGGCATCAATGGTTCCCACCTGGGCGGTTCCTGAACGCAAGGGGGCCAGCAACACCTGCCCGTCGGATCGTAGCTCGGCGGCAAATCGCTCGATGGCCTGCTTCGCCTCGAGAATGATGGTGTGCAGTGACTGGGAGAAGGCCTGTATGGTCCCCGCATCACGAACCGGTTGATTGAGAAACGGCGGAGTGAGATCGCGATCGCTGATCGTCTTTCCCCCAATGGTCAATGACGTCACGATATGATGTTTGGCATGCGCCTTATCGCTCAGCGTCGCAAGCGCGTTCATCATCGACGTGTCTTCCGGTACCTGTAACTGCTCGCCATCAAGAGTGATATGCATGTCAGGCTCCTGTAAAAGAATTCGTGCTGTCTTCTTCTCTCGTTATGCGGAACGCGCCATGGGGAGCTGTCGGGTCTTTCCCCGACGCACTGATCCCTGCGCTGCGGTGAAGGAACGGAAACTAGTCGACACCGCCTGCAATCGCTTGTGCCACCGCCGATAGGTAGCGAGTCGGGATTGCGCCAGTCCGGTCAGTTCGTGCCCGTCATCATTGTGCGTATCACGTACCATGGCGACGGCCAGGGAAGCTGCGGCCGGTGATTGCATGCTGAGCGCAACGATCTGTTGCCGCTCCGCAGTTTCAAGACGCTGCATCTGTTGCAAGGCGCTAACCGGCAACGGGCGTTTGGTCGTGAGACGAACCAGCTCTTCTGCGTTCGACACCAGCTTCTTGGCCAGAGGCTTCAGGTGCTCCAGCACAGCGAGAGCGTCGGACCAATCGGGTGACGGTTCGTGATCGCAAGGAACCTGGCTCGGACGGCCGGTGAATTCTTCAAACCAGAAGCGGCGCCAAAAGCGACCATACCACTCGACCAGCAGGTCTTCCCGTCCGGCTTGCAGTTCGGTGTTTCCCAGGCCATCTTCATCCGCACAGGAGCGGTAGATCCTCACGCCTGAGACCGAGCGGGGAAATGGGCCTTCCGTGAGTACATGCAGACACAAGGCAGCGACCTGGTCCGGCAGGATGCGATCTTTGCAGGCATGATGAAAGCAGACCTGGTCGAATCCACAGGGAGCGCATCCCAGATCCGGCTGCACCATCCAATGACCGGGCCCATAGGGTCCGGTTTCCCGAAAATCGACATGCCCGACCGACAGGTCAATGACCGGTGTGCCCGCTCCCACTGCGAGATGCATGGGGCCGGTGTCATTGGTCAGCAGGAGTCGGCACTGGGAGAGCACGGCGGCAAGTTGCGGTAACGACGTCTTTCCCACCGCGTCGCAGAGCGGACCGGTTCCGCCACTTTTCCGGTATGTCGTTTGAGCGAGGTGAATCGCTTTCCGTTCTTCTTCTGTGCCGATAAATACATACCCGGTCGTGGTTTGCCGGCTGAGAGCCGCCAAGGTTTGTCCGAACAGTTCAGGACGCCAGGCCTTCATCGGATCGCTGGCCCCGACCTGCACCGCTATCCAGGACCGTACCTGTCCGTCCTGAGTTGCGAGGAAGTTGCGCGCCCATTCAGCCGTATCCGGCGGAATCGTCAGTGAGAGCGGCGCAAACGGTCCACTGCCACTGCCGCCCAAGGCATAGATATCGACGAGGTTGAAATGGTTGAAGCGACGCTCATGATGCACGTCGGTCAGATAGGCCATCCAGGGGTTGTGAATGGTCACATCTCCGTCTTTCGGAGCGGCGATACCGCGAATTTCCTTCGCGCCCACATAGGACGTCAGCAGTCCGCTTCGCCGATTGAAGGTCAGATTGACGACCCGGTCATAGCGGGCCTCGACCAACGGTGCCGCCCACCGCGTCATATCTTGATAGAGGGTCACCACATCTTTGGTTTGAGCGCGACTCTCATCCACCAGTCGATGAAAATCGTACTCGACGATGTGCCGAAGGTGCGGCAGCAGCTTCGCCACAGGAGCAAACCGTTGATCCACGACGAGATCGACCTCTGCCCCTGGCCATTCGTGCTGGAGCCGCTGAAGCAGCGTGCCCATTTGCACGAGATCGCCCATCCGGGTGATGTTGATCAGAAGGACGCGCTTGTTCATAAGAGGTCGCGGGTCTCGCTGCGGTATTCATCCAACATGAGGACCATCAGTTCCTCACGCTTGAGGGTGGCGGTCGGACCTTTGCTACGAATACGGGCAGCCAGGTCCTTCAGCTCGATTCGTTGCCCGCTGGGGCAGTCTTGGATGAGCGCCTCCAACGGACGATCATCGGCGCAGCGCTTCACGAGCGATTCCTGCTGGCGCTCGCCACGGAGGACGGACCCGACCCGGTCCGGCTGAGACAAGCCAATGTGTCCAAGCAAATCCCGCATCCGATGCACATAGGTATGTTCGCTCAGCACATGGGCTCGAGCCGCATTTGCCATGGCCTGGCGGGCAGCGTGATCATTCAGCCACTGCTTCACCAATCCGGGAACTTCACCAAAATCCTGGAACGACACCATCTCCTGCTCCGTGAAGAACTGGCGTAGCTGGGAGCGATGATCGACCAGTTGAAACGCGCCGCAGGCGGCCAATTCAAATGTGCGTGGATTGACGAAGTCAGCTTGGGGATCCAGGCCTGCGCCTGTGGTGGAATGCACATTCAAATTGATCGCCGTCGCATTGAACACCTTCATGCATGTCGCGGTATCGATCCTGGCCCCGTCCAGCTGAAGAACAGAACGCAGGTCGTCTGCCCCATCCCATTCATTCCCCCACAGTTTGAACGACCAGGGCTGGCGGAGCAGCGCCGGAAACAGACGCCGTCGATTGGCATAGCCCGCGCCGACGAACGAAACATCAGCCCCAAACCGCTGCCGGTCTTCCTCGGATAACGACATGGGACAATGGAGGTCTGGATCGGCGGCCATCGGAAGATAATGCACCTGGCGCGCACCGGCCTGACGAAATGCGTCGAGGCATGCCCCCTGTTGAAAGACAAACCAGAACTCGTATCCCGGCGCCAATTGCTGCCAGTACGTGAGATGCCGGTAGTTCTCAACGAACCACATAGCCGTCAGGAATTTCTTCTTGCGCAAGTGCTCCAACACCTGCAATGTCATGGGAGCCTGCGCCATTGAGAGCACGAGATCAGGAGGCGACTCGGCGAGCGTGGCTAAGGTCCATTGGCTCAACACATCGGCCATCCGGCCTTGCATCAATTGACGGTTGCGCGGGTCTTTGAGCGCGCCCATCACCTCATAACTCGCCGCATGGATGCTGTGATCGATGAGCTGTACCTTATGACCGAGGGTTTCCAGGGCGCGTTTGACGTAGCCCGTAATCGGCAGCGACCCTCCGTAAATGGGCCCCACGAGGGCAATGGTCAATTGGCCACCGGCCTGGCGTGCAATCCCCTGACGTAACGCGTCTTCAACGGCGCGATGGAACTCTACATCAGCAAGAGCAGCCGGCGTATAGGACAGACAGCGTATCGGCCGGCCTATTTTCGCCAATGTCTCGGCAATCTCAGCCGGCGTTCCTGGAAGCCAGAGAATGGACTCACTCCAGCCTTCGAGCGAGCGAGTCACCAGGGCATCGTGAAACTCGTCGAGGTTGGGAAGCAGGACTGCGAGAGAGACATCAGGCGTCAGCTTCTTTCGAAGCGCCTCGACATGATAGAGCAGCCCTACCCCGGCTACGACGACCATTTCACCAGATTTGCAGGCCGCTGCATGGGTATCCGCCCAGGTCTGCGCTTCACGAAGCGGGTCGTACGCGCTGTGAATCCAGCGACCGGAACGACGCGCGGACGGTAGGCCGGTTCGGGCCGGCTCGATCGTGAGCACTCCGCCGGCTGCAGATTTCACCGCTGCCGCGAGATCCCGGTGGCGTGAAGCGAGGCGATTCAGATTGTCTTGAAACATATTCATGCCGCCATCGATTCGCAAAGGGACGGTGCACAAGCTCGCCAGATGTCGGCGCGCGAGCTCTCGACGGCTTCGTTCCCGGAGCCATCATCAAAATACGCTCCCCATCTATCCATTCGACTTCTCCATAGGGCCCAGTCGGTGGCACGACGACCCTGCTCCCCGCATATCAACGCAATACTCTCCATGATCGGCCAGCGTTGAGGCCGTGCTTGCGAAGCATGCTGATAGACCCAATGCCCTTCACCATAGGGACCGGTTTCGTGCATTCGGGCACGCGAAAAATACCAGCCGAGAGCTCGAGCCCCCGCCAGCGTGCCAAGATGAAGCGGCCCCGTATCAGCTCCGATGACCCAGTGGCACTGCTGCAGCACACGCATCAACTGGGAGATGTTCGTACGACCAGTCGCATCCCATACGCGACCGTGGAGCAATGTCGGAACTGAATCGAGAATCGCCTGCGCGGTTTCACGCTCCGTACCGCTTCCGATCAGCACGACCTGCCCATCCTGGGCCTGTGCCAGGAACTCACGAATCCATTGGCTCCACACGGGGGGAGGAATACAACGATCCGCCTCCCCTGCTCCGGTGACCACCGCAATCCAGCGCCCCTGGCGGCCACCGATTTCGGCAAGGTCTTGCGGGAGTTCGACGGGCGGCGGCTCACACGACGGCGCTTGTCCGCGCGGCAGCACTCCACACATGCCGCACCAGGCATCAGCGAGATGCACGCGATTGGCCCCCCGTTCCCTGGCGACGTGCCTGAGATGCTGTGCCCATGGAAGGATGCGCGCCTCCATGCGGTCGTGCTCCTGTTCGCGCGTGGAATGGCTCAGGAACAGCTGCGTCATCAGATGGCTTCGTTCATGTTGATTTAACGGGTACACCCGTTCATACGTGGTGTCGCCGAGCGATGCGAGATATTGTTGCATGACCTGCAGCGTGGCCATCGGATTCTCAGGCCACCCAGTAGCCCAGTCCCGCCATTGTGCCCCGTCCCAGGGAATGACTCGGCCGATATGACGCATTCCGGCGAGGAGGCTGCTCAACGGTGCCGCACAGAGAACATCCAGAGTGCGTTCCGGATAGGCCTCCTGCAACGATTCGATGGCGGGGAGCGTTTGCACCAGATCACCCAGTCGAGCCATCTGAATCACCAGATCGCGGGGCGCCGGCGAAGGCTCATGCGGCATGGTTCGGTACCAACGGGTGTTCTGATTCGGCCAATTGTTTTGCCAACTCGTCCATCCCTTCGAACGTCGGCACCATGGCGCGTAACCAGTCATATTCCCGGTGCGCATCCGCTCGACGTCCTGCTCTCAACAGTACTCCCGCGAGGGCAAATCGCATAGCAATATTGCCCGGATTGCGAGCGACAAACGAGGAAAGCCGTGTCGCGAGGGCGTCCCAGCGTTGAAGGAGGGTTCCGCATTTCAGCATCCAGTGCATGCATTCTTCATCATCGGGGTAATCGGCGCAAAGACCTGCCACGTGAGACCAGGCGGCCTCAGGCCGATTGTCCCCCATGGCTGCCATGACCAGGCCGAGCATGGCCTTCCGGGGATGTGCGCCTGCCTGTTTCGCTTGCTCGAAGGCTTGTTCCGCGTCTCGGTAGGCATTGAGCTGCATGGCCAGAATGCCGCGCAGGAGCCAGCCTTCCCCGTGTGACGGTTCTGCCTGCAGCAAGGCGGTCACATGATGATCCGCTTCTTTCATGGCGCCTGATTCCAGTGCCTGCTTCGCTAACGCCAAGCGAGCCTGCGGGTCATTTTTCAGACTGATCACACGTTTCCAGAACGAAAGCGCCAATTCCGGATGGCCGATGCCCTCGCTTAGTAAGGCGCCCCAACGAAGAATCCAAGCATCGGTGGGCCACTGTTCGATTCGTTTGAGCAACGAGACAATCTTCTGCTGATCCTTCACGGCTGTCGCTCGCTGCACGTCGGCGACGAATGCCCGTTCTGCTTGAATCGCAGGATCGGTGATGAGGTACAGCGTGTACCCAAGGAGGCCATCTTTGAGATGGGTATGCACAGAATAGCCATCGTCAAAATGCAAACGATCTTCGTCCGGCACCCACCAGCAATGGCCCCAGCGCTCCCGGAAACGAATGGTGTTTTCTTCCTCATGCGCCTTGCGTCCAGGTGTGCGGCTTTCCAAATGAATGACCGTGCTCTGAGGCTGGTAGACGATTTTCCAATTCTTCTCGCCGACCTTGAGACAGAGATCGACGTCTTCAAATCCGTTCTTATAGCCCTCGTCGAATCCCCCGACCTGCGCGAATACCTGCCGGCGGATGAGCATGCAGGCGGCGGTCACGCATTGCAGCTCGCGGCGGCGCGAGACAAAGGGTGCGTCTGCCGGAACTCCCGGATACATATGGTAGGGCATCAGGAACTCACGCGAGAAGGCGACTCCCGCATGTTGAATCGTGCCGTCTTCGTACAACAGTTTGCTTCCCACCACCGCCACATCGGAATGGGCTTTTACCTCTTCTACCAGAGCACTGAGCCACCCGGCTTGTGGAATGGTGTCGTTGTTCAGGAACACGAGGTATTCACCCTTGGCCGCCTGAGCCCCCTGGTTGCAGGCTTTGGCAAATCCCAGATTGTCGTTGTTGGTGATGATTTTGACATCGCCGCCAAGACCGGCCAGAAACGCAGGGGTGTCGTCCGTCGAGTGATTGTCCACCACGATGACTTCGTAAGACACACCGTGTGTGACCTCCGCCAGGGCTGTCAAACATTGCGTGGTGAGGGCCAGGTTGTTCCACACGGGAATGATAATGGAGCAATCGAACGTCTTGGCCTGGGCGTCGGATCGCATGCCTTCCAATTTCTTGTGTTGCGCCTCCAGCACCCCCGCTATGCGCTCCGCATACGGCCGGTATTTTCGATAGATGATTTCGGTCGTGCGCCGGTAGGTGTCGCTGGTGCTGCTGGTCATCGATGAGCCATCGCGACGCCAGGTGAATGCCGCGGTGGTGTGCTTGATGTGGAGAAACGGATAGATCGTCGCCATCCGGATCCACAGATCCCAGTCTTCGTGCGCGAAGAGCGATTCGTCGAAGACGCCGACCTGTTCGAGGCAGGCTTTCTCATGCATGACGCAGAGCACCGGGAAATAGTTGCACAACAGGAGATCGATGCAATTGAAATCGCGCGAATACGGGAGATCCTGGCCGGTCACCACGTACTGATCCCCCTGCCGTACTTCATGGATACGCCAGGCGTCCGTGTACGCGACCTTGTGCTCGCTGCCCTGTAATGTCGTGACCAGCGTCTGCAGATGGTCCGGGAGATAGGTGTCATCGTCGTCGAGATACGCGATGTAGGTGCCTTTGGCTGCCCGGATTCCCGTATTGCGAGCCGCGGCCAGTCCACGGTTGCGATCGTGCCGGATCACGGTGATACGACCGTCCCGGTTGAGCGGGGCGATCACGTCGCTCACATCGACCGTGCCGTCGTTGACGACGATGATCTCAAAATCCTGATAGGTCTGCGCCAGGATGCTGGAGAGCGCCACCTGCAGACGATCAGGCCGATTGTAGGTCGGCACAATGACCGAGACCATCGGCGGGCGTGTAAACGAGGGAACGGGAGAGGCGCCCCGACGCTGACAGGCCCAGATTTGATAAATGGGAACCAGGTTCAGTTTATGGAAATCCGCCGGGGTGGGCGCAGGGATATATCGCAGCGAAGGAAGTTCGCAGTGCACCCGTTCCAGGCCGAGTTCGCAGAACCCTTGGCTCGTGAAGATGTCGCGCAGTTGCGCTTCCGTGACCCAATCCTCGACCGGCTGACAAGGCGGCGCGATGGTTTTCCACTGTTCCCACATCTCCCCGCGCGGTGTCGTCAGAATGACATAGCCATCCGGTTTCAGAAGCATGCCCAATTCTGCGACAAACCCTTCTTTCCGGCCGTGTGGAATATGTTCGATGACTTCAGAACAGAGGATGACATCATACGGAGCAAAGTCCGGTCGACTGAGCACGCTCTGGGCCGTACCTGCTTCGAATCGCAGGTGCGGAAATAGCCGTCGTGCATGCTCGATCACGCCTGCTACCGGTTCGATGCCTTCGCATGTGCCATAGGCCGTCGCCAGATTCGTCAGCCAGCCGCGTCCACATCCGACATCCAACATGCGGAGTTGCCGCTGAGGGTCTGTCTGGCGCACGCGACGGAGCAGATATTCCAGAAAGGCGGCGATTTTGCTCCAACGAGCCGCTTCGTCATGATTGGGGCCTGGCGATGACCAGCCCCGGCTCTTCACGAACATGTCGATGTAAAATTGATCCTGCTGTTTCTGTTCTTGAGGCGTCGGGGCGGAATTCGATATGGCGAGTCGGTCTGCCGAGCCTCGCGGTCCCTGGTGTAACCCGTCCATCACGACCCCTTTCGTTTCGACCTGCAACGTGGACGCAGTCGACGCTGCGACAGTGCCATCCTGTGCCAGAAGACGACGGAATGCTTCGCGGAGAGTCTCTCGTCGTTCGGCGATGGAGACTGGTGTGCCAAATGAATGTGAGACCGGCCGCCCTTCGATCAGGTCCTCCCAAGCCGTCAAGACGGTCGTCCAGTCATGCGACTGCGCCCAATGCTCACGGCCCAGTCGTCCGAGCTCGGCGCACAGCTCCGGATGTTTCTTCAGCAGTCCTATGGCGGAGGCGAACTGGGACAGGGGAAGCACCAGGCCCCCCGCATGCTCGGCTGCGGTCCCGCAGTCCGGCGTCGCGAGCCAGGGCCGACCGACGCTCATCGCTTCCAGTAGGCAGAGAGGAGAGACTTCCGCATGCGAGGCCAACACCACGAGATCGGCTGCCGCCAGGGCTGAGGCGACATCGGCAGGCTCCAGTCCCGCAAGCAGTCGGACATCCGGTCGAGTCTTCAGACGGGCTTTCACGGCATCGACATACTCGGTTTCGTGTGTGTCATTCCCGATCAACACGAGTTGGACGCCGTTCGGCAGGTGATCCAGCGCATCGAGCAAGCCCGGATGATTTTTAACCTTGTAGAGATTGGCGAGGTGAATCACCAGGAAGGTGTCTTGGGCAATCCCGTAGCGCTGCCTGAAATCATT
>CAADGJ010000323.1 GCA_900696505.1 uncultured Nitrosospira sp. | reverse complement strand
GGATTATGTGGCAGCCGGCCATTGTGGAGTTGTACGACAACCGCTTGCTGCCGCTGGCGAGCCGGGAATATCAATTCGCCTACCGGATGCCGGAAGCATCGAAGGGGGTGACGTTGAAGGCCCGTGTTCGGTACCACATTCTGACCGACGGTCAGCATGAGATGTTGAAGAAGAAATACGGTCTCATGGCGGACGATCCCTACGCCTTCACGGTGTATGAGCGGGAGGTGCCGCTGAATGAACATATGGCGGCCGCCTTCGCCGATCCCTTGCCTGAACCCCCGCCGATGGCCTGCGCGAATCCATCAGCTTCACAAGGGTAAGGCGTCATCGAACGGGATCGGACAACCTGCACCACAGCCGTTCGCGACCATTAAACGCACTCGATATCCTGCAAGGGCTGACCGTTGATCAGCCTCCGCTCATCATTGTAAAGGCCAAAGCACTGGCACGTGCATTTTCCTTGCTGGGGGAGGCCAGATTAATTGGACGAAACAAACCCTTTGGGAATACGCGCGATGCGCGGCGCATAGGGTATTTTCTGTCAAATCCCGATGGCGCAAAGCTCGATGAGCGTATCAATCTGAGCGAGCAGGAGGCAGGTAGGAGGGATCTTGCGGGAGTGGTGTGCGGGAGGAGTGCTGTTTCTTTCCGTGCGTTCCGGCTCTGTTTTATCTGCGTTTGCCTGGTAGTGCGGCGAAGACGGTGGATGCTGGCGGAACTGCTCATCGGACATACTGATCCGGAAGTCGCACAGCCGACAGACATACGCGCCAGTCAGGTACACGTCGTCCACGCACTCGAGTTGGTACTCATGGTCACATTCTGGCGTCATCAGGGTCTTGTAGCATATCGATCATGCTAAGACACCTGGGTGGATACCTTGGAAGGAAATGCCTATGCACCGAGTCAGTGTAGGGAAGGCTCTACAACCGAACTCTCTGTTGCCGTATCGGCGCCAGGATTGAGATTGGAAAGATGGACGATGCCAATGAAATCCCTTCCGCGTTTCACAATAGTCCTGTTGTGTTCATTGGTGAGGGTTCGGTAAGCTGTTGGCCGGGTTAATCACTCACCGAGGATACGCGATGCAACATCCATTACTCATCGATTGCGAGACACTTCAGACACGGTTAGGGCAGCCAGGCCTGGTGATCCTCGATGTGCGGGGCCGATCCACGTACGAGTTCGGCGGGCACATCCCCGGCGCCGTGCATTCCACCTGGCACGAATACAGTGATCCCGAGGCGATCGCCAAAGGCCTCTTGGATCCGGATGTGAAACGGATCGAGAAGCGGGTGCAAGCACTCGGAATTAATCGGGACAGCGAGGTCGTCATCTATTCCAACCCCTTCGATAACTGGGGTGATGAAGGTCGCATGTTTTGGATGTTGGAATACCTCGGCCACAAAAACATCAAAGTCCTGGATGGCGGTTGGGTCAAGTGGATTCACGAGCGCCGGCCGTTCGAGCATGGCGCGGTCCGTCCCACGCCAGGCAACTTCACCGCCTCGCCGGTGGCCTCCGCGATCATCATGAAGGATGAATTGAAAGGTATCGTACGCAAGCCCCATCCGACCACCACGATTGTGGACGCGCGGAGTCTGGAAGAGTTTCTCGGGAAGGAAGTGTCCGGCATTCCAAGACCCGGCCATATCCCCGGCGCGGTGCATGTGGCATGGAGCGGATTCCTGAATGCGGATGCCACGGTGAAGGATCTTGACGCCATTCATGCCCAGTTGGAACTCAAAGGGTTGAATCCGGCCCATGAACCGGTGTGTTACTGCACGGGCGGGGTCCGGTCGGGATGGCTCTATTTTGTGCTGCGCCTCGCGGGCTTTGAGCGGTTGCGTAATTATCCGGGCTCCTGGTGGGAGTGGAGCCGGGATTTCGCCTGCCCGGTGGAGAAGGATCTGCTTGCCTTGCAAAAACTGCTCGGCTTGTCGGAGTCGCAGGTGCCGACCGGCATGCGTCCGTCTTGACAGGATAGGGGCCCGTCTTTATGCTGAATTAGAATGTATTCGGATTGATGCAGTGCACATACTTACAGAGGAGGCGTTTCATGCAGACTGCTATGTGGCGGGGAGTCGTGGTGGCCGGAGTCATGATGGCGCTCGTCGGAGCGCCGATGGTATCCAGCGTGGCTTTCGCGGCGGGGAATAAGCATCAAGCGGAAGCGGTGGAGCATGCCAAGGAGGCGGTGGCGCATGGGAAGCAGGGCCATGCGGATGCGCTGGTGAAACATGCCGAGGCGGCGCTCAAGCATGCCGAAGGCGCCATGGCGGAGACCAAGAATCCTCATGTGGGTGAAGCCATTAAGGGCTTGAAGGACGGGATCGAACACGGTAAGGCGGGCCATGCGGATGTGGCGACCAAAGCGGTCGAAAACGCGCTTCCCCATCTGTCCGAAGGTATGTAAGCGGTTCTTGCGCAGCGACGACGCGTACGATAAAACGGGCAGGGGCATCCCTGCCCGTTTTTCTTTGTGTAGAAAGGCAGCATGATGCGGGTTGGATATCTGCAAAGTGATCCGGTGTTCGGCGAGGTCGCGCACAACCTCGATGCTGTGACGGCTCAGCTCGAGCAGGCAGAGGCTGATCTGCTGGTGCTGCCGGAATTGTTTGCGACCGGCTATCAGTTCACGTCACAGGAAGAAGTGTCTCGGCTTGCGGAAGCGGTGCCGGATGGGCCGACAACGCAACGACTCCTGGAGATCGCCGCGCGCCGCAAGACCACCATCGTCGCCGGATTGGCAGAACGGGCGGGGACGAAATATTTTAATTCCGCCGTCGTGGTGGGGCCAAAGGGGTTCATCGGCTGTTATCGCAAGACGCATCTGTTTTTCGAGGAAACGCTGTTCTTCAATCCCGGCGATAGCGGCTTTCAGGTCTGGGATATCGGTGCAGCCAAAATCGGTGTGATGATCTGCTTCGACTGGTACTATCCGGAGTCGGCTCGCACCCTGGCACTGCTGGGTGCCGAGATCATTGCCCATCCCTCCAACCTGGTTCTGCCGAACTGTCCGGATTCCATGGTGACACGGTGTCTGGAAAACCGCGTGTTCAGCGTCACGGCCAATCGGATCGGCAGCGAAGCGCGCGGCGGAAAAGACCGGCTGACGTTTATCGGTCTGAGCGAAATCGTCAGCCCCCGCGGTCAAATCCTGCACCGTGCGCCCCGCGATCGTGAAGAGCTGACCATCATCGAGATCGATCCTGCGGAAGCGAGGCGAAAGGCGCTCAATAGCTATAATGATCTCCTGCGGGACCGCCGCCCGGCCATGTATGGGGTCTGAGCGAAGGTCGCTTGAATTTTCTGTCTCGACTTGCGCCCCTTCATGCCTCACGGTAGGATGAACCATGACAACTCCACTCACTAAAGGCGTGCTGCTCGTGGCGACGCCGGCATTGAATGATCCCAATTTCAGGCAGGCGGTCGTGCTGCTCTGTGAACACGGGCCTGAAGGAGCGCTCGGCGTGATCGTCAATCGTCCGACGGCTATGTCCATCTCTGAAGCGTTGCCACAGGTTCCCATCCTGGAAGGCCAACCACACGTGCTCTACTCGGGCGGCCCTGTGCAAACCAATCAAGTGATGATGCTCTATCGCATCAGCGACACGCCGGAGAATTCCCATCAGGTATTCGATGGCGTCTGCCTCGGCGGCGACCTGGAAATCATGGAACGGATTCTCATGGAGCAGCCCGGAAAGGAATCATTCCGGGCCTACTTAGGATACTCCGGCTGGGGACCTGGGCAGTTGGAGTCGGAAATGCAGACCGGTTCGTGGATTACGCTGCCGGCTGATCCTTCGATTGTGTTTGAGAAGGAAGCGGCGCGCATTTGGTCGGATATTGTGTTGTCGCTTGATGAGACGTCTCGCCACTACGCGGATATGCCCTTCGATCCCTCCTCCAATTAGACGCGCCGAGCGGCATTCATCACGACAGCCGGCGTTCCTGATACCACCTCGCTGACTATTACGCTCTCCGACTCATCGCAGGCATGCCCCGCCTCTCAGGTTGCGCGCGCAGCGGAACTTTCCAGCACCTTCGCCAGGAACTGTCCCGTATGCGACTGGGCCACCTTGGCGACCTGTTCCGGTCGTCCTTCGGCGACAATCTGGCCTCCGGCCTCGCCGCCTTCCGGACCGAGATCGATAATCCAGTCGGCCGTTTTGATGACATCGAGATTGTGCTCAACGACGATGAGCGTATTGCCGGCATCCACAAGTTTGTGGAGGACCGCCAGCAACTTCTTGATGTCGTCGAGGTGCAGGCCTGTCGTCGGTTCATCCAGAATATAGAGCTGGTTGTGTGCCGACGGATCTTTGAGTTCCGCGGCGATCTTTAACCGCT
>CAADGJ010000322.1 GCA_900696505.1 uncultured Nitrosospira sp. | reverse complement strand
TGGGTGAAATGCCGGCGCGGACCGCGCACTTCCCAAATGCCTTCGTCGGGGCGATCCCAGGCGGTCTCAAGAAATTCCATGATGGCATGTTGGACGCGCCAGGCATCTTCGCTGGCCGCCAGCCCCAGCTCCCTGGCCTGGTGCAGGGTGTCCATCATTTCGCCGTACACATCCAACTGAAATTGTTGTGAGGCCGCATTGCCGATGCGCACCGGGGCTGATCGCTCATACCCGGGCAACCAGTTCAACTCCAGTTCCGTGAGCCTCCGTTCTCCCCGGATGCCATACATGATCTGCAGGTCCGAGGGTTTCCCTGCCACTGCACGCAGGAGCCACTCGCGCCAGGCCTTGGCTTCACTGTGGTATCCGGCCGACATCAAGGCATACAACGTGAAGGTGGCATCTCGAATCCAGCAGTAACGGTAATCCCAATTACGTACACCACCGAGCAATTCCGGGAGTGATGTGGTAGGAGCCGCGACAATGCCGCCCGTCGGGGCATAGGTCAGCGCTTTCAACGTGATCAGTGAACGGACCACATGATTCCGCCAGGATCCCTGATAGGTGCAGCGTTGTGACCATTTCTTCCACCAGAGCTCGGTCTGAGATAACGCACGTTCCGTGATGAGCGGTCTTGGGGGAGAGTCGTGGGAGGCCCGCCACGTGAGAGTGAAGGGAATGTCCTGCCCTTCGGCGACGGTGAAGTCGGCGACGGTGGAAAATCCCACGCCCTGTAATTCCAGTTCGGTCTCGAGATACACCGCATCGGGACCGGCCACCGCCTTCAGGAAGCGGCGCTGATGGCTCACCCAGGGTACGATTGATCCGTAATCGAATCGGAGGGTCAGGTCCATCTTCATGCGGACGGTGCCCTTGACTCCCACGACAATACGTACCACATTGATGTCGCGGTCACGTGGCGGCATGAAATCGATCAACATCGCTGTGCCCGTTGGTGTTTCGAAGAGCGTTTCCAGCACCAGGGTGTCACCGCGATACCGTCGACGAATAGTTGTGTTATCTTCGTGGGGCGTAATGAGCCAACGTCCATGCTCTGGCGTACCGAGCAGCGCCGCGAAGCAGGCCGGTGAATCAAAGCGCGGAAGACAGAGCCAGTCGAGAGACCCCTGGCGGGAAATCAGCGCTGCTGTGTGGGTATCTCCGATCAGCGCATAGTCTTCGATTTTTGCCGTCGCGTTCACAGGCCTCTCGCGTAGGTGCGGTGACGTGATTGATGATTCGTTTTAAACTGTACAGGCGGGCACTCGCCTAAACAACCCCTAACATCTCAAGAGGACAACATGAGAAAGGTTCTGGCGAAAAAAACGCAGCCGCGCAAAAAAACCTCTTCTGCGAAAAAGCGCACCGTCAAGCGGGACATCGAACCAGCTGAGCATGTGATCGAAAGAAAAACGAAGAAGAAGCCGGCCACATCCGCCAAGGCCAACAAGACCACGCTGACGAAGAAGAAGACCTCTAAGACAACCAGGAAACGATCTCCCGGTTCCAGCCGCAACGCCAAAAGCGTCGGTCGGGCTGTGGGGAAAGTCATCGGCCGAGCCATCGGAACAGTCGAACGGGCGCTTACCCTCGTCAGGCCTAACAGCAATACACCGAAGAAACAATAGATAGACGGGAAAAGGAACAGAGGCGCTAGGGGGACGCCTAGTACGGATGTTGTGGGGAAACCTCTACACTGAATCCAAGCGAACGAGGGACGAGGACCTCGTGATGCGTGGAGGTGGACCCATGGCATTTCAAGTGGTTTCGAAACTGGTGAGCACGACGCTGTTCGTGGCTCTGGCACTGCCTGCAGCGCTGGCCGCCGCAAATCCCGCTCCCGAGTCGGGCCAGCCTCAGCCGCCCTCGACCCAGCAAACGCCGCCGACCGCCCCGCCGTCGCGCATCGATCCGGGCATCCAAAAGGCTCCCGACACGGTTCCCAATCCCAAATCCATCGTGCCGCCACCTGTGGTCGATCCCAAGATGGCGATCGATCCTGAACGACCGGGTGGGCCGGCACATCCCAAGCCGCCGTCGCCAGCAGACAAGCCGCCTATGCCGCCGCGATGACATCATAAGGTCCATTCTCCTGAATGCGAGGTCTGCACGCAGGATGGACCGTTCATCTCATTGCGGATTGATCCGGCGGTCTTTCCAATAGATCAGTCGAGCACCCGGCTTAAACGTCACGTAATACCATATCCACTCGAACATCACTCTTGCTCGATTGCGAAAGCCGATGAGAAAGAAGATATGGACAAAGCACCAGGCCAGCCAAGCCACAACTCCGGAGAGTGAGATTGGGCCGAATTGTGCGACCGCCTTGGCACGTCCGATGGTCGCCAGTATTCCGCGATCCCGATATCGAAACGCTGAGCGTTGGCCCTCGGGAACACAACCGGCAATGATCCCCGCCACGTAGCGGCCTTCCTGCATGGCGACGGCCGCCAATCCCGGCAACGGCTTCTGCTGGGCCGAAAGACAGTGCGCTGCATCGCCGATCACAAACACCCAGGGATCCTCTTTGAGACTGAGATCGGGGCCCACTATCACGCGCCCTGAGGAATCTAATGGAACGCCTAGCGAAGCGAGAATGGGTGATGCCACATTGCCCGCAGCCCAGATCACGTGGGCGCTGTTGATGAATTCTGATCCGGCCATCACGCCCTTCGACGTCACATCGTGAACGCGGCAGTTCAGCAGTACGGTCACCCCCAGGCTTTCGAGCGAGGCTTGTGCCCTGCTTGATAAGGCGGGGGGAAAGGCTTCCAGAATACGCGGCCCCCCTTCGATGAGCAGAATTCGAGAAGCCGCCTGGTGCAGCACCGGAAAATCCGGCGTCATCGCCTTTCGCCCGATCTCCGCCAGCGCCCCTGCCAACTCCACCCCCGTCGGGCCGCCCCCCACGATCACGAAGGTCAGTTCATCACGCGCCTCAGGGGTGCCCTTCAGGCGCTCCGCCTTCTCAAAAGCCATGAGCATCCGTTCGCGAATCTCTAATGCATCCGGCAGGGTCTTTAAACCAGGGGCATCCTGTTCCCATGTATTGTGGCCAAAATACGAGTGCCTTGCGCCGGGGGAGAGAATCAGACTGCTGTAAGAAACCGGCTCACTATTCCGGAGCTCGATGCGACGGGCGGAACGATCAATGGCCCGCACTTCATCCATCATGATCCGGACGTTCCGTTGGGCCCGAAGGAGCGTTCGAAGGGGCCAGGCGATGTCAGCCGGTGACAGGGCTGCCGTCGCAACTTGGTAGAGCAACGGTTGGAACACGTGATGATTCATTCGGTCGATGAGGATGACCTCCCCCTTCAAGTGGTGCAGCGCGCGCGCCGCTGCCAATCCTCCGAATCCCCCACCGACTATGACGACCGGATTTCGGCTCTGCTCGTTCACTCGCGCTTCTCCATCACGCTTGCGGTGAAAGGCATCACAGCAGGCGTCCCGCTGGACGCATCATCTCTGCACGAGCACAACGGAGCCACTAGGGAGCCGCCTAGTTCTGGAAAGGCAAGCGCTCTCGCTATGATCCATCTCGCAGGAGTGGCTCTTCATCACCACACATTCTTGTCGGAAACAAACGCCAGGTACCTGCCTTTCACATCACACCCAACATTCACACACATTTATTGTGCCGGGAAAAGGAGCCAGGTATGAAGATCGCTCAGGTCGCTCCCTTATGGGAAAGTGTTCCGCCGGTGCTCTACGGCGGGACGGAACGCATCGTCTCATTCATCACCGAGGAGCTGGTCCGACAAGGCCACGAGGTCACGCTCTTTGCCAGCGGAGATTCCACGACAACAGCCCGACTGATGCCGATGTGTGGCGAAGCGCTCCGCCCCTCCAAAGTCGTGATGAATTATGAAGCCCCTTTGACAGCAATGATCGAAAAGGTATTCGGGTCAGCAGCCGAATATGACCTCATCCATTCACATCTTGAATTTATTCCTTTCCCGCTGGCCAAGCGATGCCGAACGCCGATGCTCACGACCTTGCATGCCCGTCTTGATCAGCCGGAGCTCATCCCGGTGTTCCGGAAATTTGCGGACCTTCCGCTGGTCTCCGTCTCGGAGGCGCAACGTGAACCGCTTCCCTGGGCGAACTGGCAAGCGACGATTCATCCCGGCATACCGCATTCCCTCTATACGCCTCAGTACAACCAGGGACAGTATCTCGTGTTCCTCGGTCGCGTCGCGCCTGAGAAGGGACTGGACCGGGCTATTGAAATCGCGAAGCGCGTTGAGATGCCGATACGCATCGGTGCCAAAATCGACGCGCAGCATGCGGAATACTATAAGTCGGTCATCGAGCCGCTCTTGGACCATCCACTGGTTGAGTTTGTGGGAGAAGTGACGGACCTTGAAAAGGACGATTTACTGGGAGATGCCTATGCGCTGCTCGCTCCCTATGCGTGGCCTGAACCGTTCGGTCTGGCCATCATCGAAGCATTGGCCTGCGGCACACCCGTCATCGGATCGCGGCGCGGCGCCATCCCTGAAATCATTGAACATGGCGTGACCGGCTTTGTATGCGACACACTCGACGAGATGACCCAAGCCATCAGGCATGTGTCGCTGCTCGAACGCACCCGATGCCGGCAGGCATTTGAGACGCGATTCACCGCGGAACGAATGGCCCAGGAATATGTGACAGTCTACGGGCAGATCCTGGGACTTCCGGACAAGGCTCCTCAACCTTCATCCGACCTGGCTTCCGGGTTGCCTGCTGCCGGCCAGATCTAATTCCACCTTCACGCACGAAGGGCAGGTACTCTGTTGAGCACCTGCCCTTCTCGAACCACCAGATTCTTCTACTTATCGCTTACTGCTGGGATTGCCACCTTCGAATCCAGGAGCTTTCCCTGAAGGCAACCCGCTGGTGCCGCTCGGTCCGCCGCCACCCACAGACTCTTCGCCCATGGAGCCGGTTGCGTCAGGCCCCTTTTGTCCGGGAACGCCGGCGCTGCCAGGAACGGTCGGGGCTTCCCGCACCTGTCCCATCTTATCTTTGTATTCTTGCAGGTCAGGAGACTTGTCTTTGCTGCTGCTCATGGGCAGCGCATTTTGAATCTCCTCTTTTTTCAGAGTCAGTTGGAGTTTGTCGCCTTTGGTTTTGAACTGACTCCACCTGATGGGTTGTGGTCTCTTGGATTCATTGGAGACGAATACGACATATTCAATGTCTCCGGTCTTTTCATCTTTCATCACCTGCTGGATTTTGCCGATCTCTTCTCCGTTGGTACCATACACGGAGGCATTGAGGTATTTACTGTCTTTCATCTCAACGAGTTTCCCCTGTCGAACGGGAGTATCAGCATATTCTTCCGGGATACCCTGTTTCCCGCCCGTCAGATCTGTTTTCTTGTCGAATGAAGGGGATTCCTTGGGCGTGCTGGTGCCCGCGCCCTTACCCATGGTGGAATCAGGTGGCGGCGCGCCTGATCCGGTTGAGACCTGACTGAAGGACGGCGTGCCGGTCATCAACGCCAACGCAATCGTTCCTGCATACATCGCCATTCGTCGATTCATATGGATTCTCCTTTGTATGAGATGTCGTGGTGGACGCCCCTACTGATTTGGTTTTACCAATAGGGCTTGTAGCCGTAATAGGTATGGAGCCGCTCGGCCCAGGCGGTGTCGGCCATGTCCGGCCAGCG
>CAADGJ010000321.1 GCA_900696505.1 uncultured Nitrosospira sp. | reverse complement strand
GGGGCCAATTGAGCTCGCCGCATCCTGGCACGATGAAAGATCCATAACAGGCATCCCGAGAGACTCATCAAAAGAATCGGCACGCCGGGAATGTTCAAAAGGGTTTTCTCAAAACCAAAGAAATTCAGCTGATGCAATTGCATGACGGCAAAATGCACTCGCCGCCAGCGCCCTTCGTCTTCGAGAATCTCCCCCGTCTGCCGATCCAGCACAATCTCAGTGGCATCGGCGTCATCGAAGCGGACACGCACGGCATCCTGGGCTCGTTTCTTCTTGCGGGGTGTATACCGCTCGACTTCCACGCCCGTCACGGCTGCCGGAGTCCGCACGTACTGCTGTGCAATCACCGGTGCCAGATCCGGTGAAATCGGCGACAGTCGTTCGCCGCTCATGGCATCGAGCAAGAGCGTGGTCGGCACCCCCTCGACCCGCAATTTGAGTTCATACATCACGCGGCCAAAATCCGATCGCAGCAACACCTGCTCGACTAACGCCCGTCCTCCCACAGCCTCCTTGGCAGCGAGAATCGCACGATCCACGGATAGCCTCGCCGCTTCTATGCCAGGGTTCGCCGCTGGCCGGACCTTCTCCTTATAATGGTCATCCCAATAGAGAAACTTCGCGTCCGACCACAACAGGCCGGTAACGACCGAGAGCAACAGAAAGCCCAGGGCTCCCATGCCAAGCCAGCGATGAGCCAGCCTCACAATCCGTTCAGACCCGCCGCGACTCATGTTATTGCTCCGCCGGGCGCTCGGTCCTCACCTGAAGCGCCAGCGTGCTGCGATGGCGCAAGGCCTCATACGCCGTTCCCTCGAACTCGCCCGGAGTTTTTTCGACATGAATCATCTCCAACACGTACCGGCCCGGCCACAGCGGGGTGAAGGACACAATCCCGTCAGCATCCGTTTTGAGCTCCTTGTCCCAGCCATTGGGCGCATGCACCAGCACCTGCGTCCCCGGCAGGCGTTGCCCGTTGAAGATCGCTTTCACCACGATCTCGCCCCCGGGACCGGGAGAGACGCGGCCCGATGCCAAATTCAGCCCCGTCGTGAGCGGGATCAGATCCAAGGCCAACGGCGCCGAGTGGTCACGTTCATGCTCGTTGACCCGGCTTTCTTCCAGGCAGACGAAATAAGTCCGTGCATAGAACATCGGCTTGACGATGCCCAGGTCATGCTTGCGCAGATCCTGCACCGGCGCTTTCGCCTGCTCCGCGACCACCGCGTTCCGCCCCGGTACACAGGATGAGAGGGCCCCGGCAAAGTGATTCACCTGCTTCGTCAACGGGACGTCGGCCTTCCCTCGCTTCGGATCCTGCACACGCACAGTAACGCCATCAATGTAATCGAGCCGTCCCCCACGTTCTTCCCGGAGAAATTCTGCATACTCGCCGAAATACACTTTCACCGGTTGCCCCTGGTCCGCGGGAGCAGTCGCTTCGGTTTCCACCCAGACGAAATGGGCCTCTGCGGGAACAGCGCCCCACAGCCCGGCCACCAATACGATTCCCCACAATCCACGATTGAATAGGTTCCGATTCATCAGCGTCATTCCTTTCTGAAGTTCGCTCAAAGGTTGCGACTTCCCATCAAAATCTCCAGGAGACCCCGCCATAGAAGTTCCGGATTTCACCGGGCTGGATGCCGATAAAACTGCCGGTGGTACGTTGGGCGATGAATGATTCATCCGTCAGGTTGCGCACACCGGCGAAAATGGCCCACTTCGCCTTCGGCGGAGCATAATTGAGCCGGAGATTCCAAATCGTATAGGAAGGGATGGCACCGTTCGAGCCCAAGGCATTTTCCGCTTGGGTATTCGCGCCATCGGTAAATTGCTGTGCGACATACATGGCATCGGCTTCAATCGATGCACCGGTCGGGTGGTAATATCCCACCAAGCCGTAGAACGTCATGCGGGGGGCGTACGGAAGGTCTTTCCCGTCCGTCGCTCCGAAGAGGGACTTCGGCCGTAAAAGGGTGATGCTCCCTCTGGTGACGAAGCCTTGGAGCGGGCGGACGATTTCACCCCACTCGAGACTGACAGTGCTCTCGATTCCCTCCATCAGCGTTTTTCCGGCATTCACGAACTGGCTGCCCTGCTGGACAATCTGATTACTGAATTCGGTGCGAAACAACGCGACTTCCGCACTCACCCCGGGCACCAGGATGGACCGGATTCCGACATCGGAACTCAACGCGCGTTCTGCGGAGAGATCTTGGGTGGTGCCGCTCGTCGGATCGACCGCATTGGCGAAGGTCGGCGGACGGAAGGTCGTATGAACATGGCCAAACAGCATGCTGTCCGGGGTGAGTTGATACTTGACGCCGGTCCCGTAAATCAGCCCTTGCGTCGTCTTGTAACCCTTGAAATTCCCTCCCGCCGGCGGAACGGCGTTCATCGTCTCACGACTTTGATTGACCTGCTCCCAGCGTATGCCCGGCGAAATGGTGAGGGCCTCGGTTAGACGAATCGCCGTTTCCGTATAGGCGGCATAGGCCACCGATTCCAGATCGGCATTGTTCGTCGTGCGACTGATCTTTGAGCCGGCTGTCCCGATACCGGTGATGTCGGTCAGTCGTTCGGCGTGATACCGAACCCCGGACGTGATCTGCTGATCCAATCCAAAGAGCGAAAATTTGAACTGATGTTGCGGCATGACGCCGAAGACATTGAACTTGCGCAAAAAGTTCGTACTGGTGGAGAGCAGCGTGCCGTTCGCAGCCTGGTCCTGGATATACCAGTTCCGCTCGAAGACATTGCCGTACACGATGACCTTGGCGGTGTTGTGAGCGTCGATTTCCCGGCTGGCCGTCACGTCGATCGCTCCCCGCTGCCCTTTGAATTCATCGTTCGGTTTGCCTGCCAGCGTACGATCGTTTCGGTATTGCGTGGGCGTGATGCTTCCAGGGGTCTGCGTCGTTTCGTCGTACCATGAAATATTCGTCGTAATCCGCGTCCGATCGTCAGGATTGGCTTCGAATCGCATCGTGAAATCGTCTAACTGCGATTTGCTTCGATCTCGAAATCCGTCTGACTGGCGCCGGAGATACCCGAGCTGCGCGCCAAAATTCCCCCAATGGCCCCCGTACTGAGTGTCCGATTGAAATAGGTTGAAACTGCCGTACGTATTGGTGGTGGAAAACGTCGGTGTCATGGGAATCCGCTTCTGGATGAAATTAATCAGGCCTCCCTGCGTGTTCGGTGAATAGAGCACGGACGCGCCGCCTTTGATCACCTCGATATGGTCGATACGTTCGATCGGCACCATGTAATAGGTCGAGGCATCACCAAAGAGGGCCGGCTGGATGGGAATATCGTCCATCATCAGCAGAATATTTTTACTGCGACGAGGATCCATCCCCCGGATACCGATGTTCGGCCGCAACCCCTGGCCATATTCGTCCAACACGTTGACACCGGGCACGCGTCGCAACATCTCGTCTGCGTTTTTCGGCCGGGCCCGCTGGATTTCCTCGCGCGTGACGACATTGACCGACCCCGCGATGTCCTTCACCGACTCTTGATCCGGCTCGTTTCGTTCATGGATATCTCTCACCATCACTTCGGGAATCTTCACCGGCTTAGGTTTCGGCGTTTCCCCCGATTCAGCCACAACGCCTGAGGCCTCTTCATTGGACTTGGCAGCAGAGGCATCCTGACCAGGCGCAGCCGCCTCCGTTCCTTCGGCCCGAGCATGGACACTCACGCCGCAGACAAGTCCCATAACCAACACACATACCGCCCCTCCGCCCATGACCCCGATACGTCCCGCCATGATTACTTGTTCTCCTTGTTCATTCACCGACACGTAGAAAGACATCAGCACACACAAAAAAGCCCAAGACCCTGTTGATGGTCTTGGGCTCTGGACACACACGGTCCTTTGGCCTCTATGACATGATTGGCTGAGGATGGATTAATTCTCGAGCATCGCCGGCGGCCTCCCCGCGATCGACCCAAAAGCAATGGTGACCAGACGCCGGCACCGCTTGCATTTGATTTCAATGCCCTCTTCCGCCCAACGAGCCACCAGCTGTCCGCACCGGCACCGCACATCGTCGCACGTCAACATCCGGGCAGGTTCACGCTTCGTGCTGTTCGTCATGCCAATTCCTCCACTCGACGGCCTTCTGTTCCGCCACGCTCAATTCGCCGCCGCATTTATTTAAAGGCGATTCGTTTGAGTTCGACCGCCGGCAATTCGACTTCGCCAAAATCCGATTGCCCCTTAAAGCTTCCGGAGATCGCCAGGGTGAACTCGCCGGTCTTGCCGTCGTTCAACGTAATCGAGACAGCCGGCGGCGCCCCGTTTCCGGACGGTTTCACATCGATGGCCTTGATCACATCGAACTTGATTTTGACTGTGGCCGTTCCGCGCTTCACCGGCACTTCCTTCAGTTCGTGCGGCACAAACGAGGTTTCGCTGATCTTCTCTTCCCAATAAAAAATAATGCCGTGCACATCGGTCTCCACCCCTTTGGCATCAGTCGCCACCGCCTGAAACGCTTTCTCGCCTTTCGACTCAGCAAGAGCTGTCCCAGTCCCCAGCCATAACAGGCATACGCTGCACAGGACAGCGCTCGACAACCCCCTCCGCACTCTCTGTATGACATCCTTCATGGTGAAACTCCTTTGCCCCTTGTGATGAAGTTGCTGTTGCTAACTTTCAAGCCGATAGGCAATCGGCACGAGAATGGTGATTTGCTCTTTCCCCAGCG
>CAADGJ010000320.1 GCA_900696505.1 uncultured Nitrosospira sp. | reverse complement strand
TGTCCGTGGCAAAGGATGTCCCGGTGGAGAGCATGGCGCGGAATTCGGTCGTTCCCGTCCGCTCGTAGACCACGTCTGTGCGACCGTCCCCATTGAGATCCACGAAACTAAAGCTGGGCTGACAATTCGTGGCTCCGATGCAGGCAATGCCGTAGGCCTTGGTTCCCCAGGCGGTATCCGTCCCGAAGCTGGTGCCGGTGGACAGAAGGACGCGCCATTCATCGGCATCCGATCGATGATAGACAAAGTCTACCTTGCCGTCCCCGTTCACATCCGTCCAGGCAAAGCCGGGTCGGCAATTGGAGGAACCCAGACAGGCCACGCCGTAGCTCTTCGAGCCCCACGCCGTATCGGTGCCGAAGCCGGTGCCGGTGGAGAGCAGCACGCGGAACTCGTCCACATCCGTCCGCTGGTAGATGAAGTCCGCTTTCCCGTCCCCGTTGACGTCCGCGAAGGTAAAGTTCGGAAGGCAATTGGATGCACCGGTACAGGCCACCCCGTAAGCACGCGATCCCCACGCCGTATCGGTGCCAAAGCTGGTACCGGATGAGAGCAGCACGCGGAACTCGGTCACATCGGTCCGTTCATAGACCACGTCGGCCCGGCCATCGCCGTTCACATCAGCAAAACTCACCGCCGGGCGGCAGTTGGGCGTGCCGATACAATTAATCCCATAACTTCTGGTGCCCCAGACACTGTCCTCCCCTAACGCGATCGTTTCAGCTTCATACCCTAAGCTTACCGGAGGGAAGGCTGTGCCACTGGTGATCGCGTAGGAGCCGTTGAAAACCGCATCACTCCCAAACTGTTGAATCGAGGCCAAGAGGGACCGTCCGGTGGTCTGGCTACTCGCATAGGTGACCTGGTAGGCCCGCACCCGTGCGCTGTTGGCCTGCACATCGATCGATTTGAGCCGCTTCGCGGTCACCACCTTGAAGTTCGGGACATACAGCGCTTGCGTATCCGGACGGGCTTCGAGATGAAAGGTCACCACATTGGTCGGCGTGGTGCTCCCGTTGCCGGCGTAGGCCACCTCGTTCAAATAGATCTGGTTCTGGTCTTTGGTATAGCTGACGGTCAGATAATTGCCGTCCCGATCTTCCACGCGATCCAGGCCCCATTTAAAAATACGGGCCGCATCGGCCGAGTCCACCACCCGTGATGCAGCGGTTTGGCCGAATGAATAGGTCGTGCCGGACTTGTCTGTCGCGACAAAATATTGTTGGCCATCCCCGGCGGTGAGTCGCTGGACTCGCACAAAGGGCCCTTCGATTTTCAGCCGGTACTCCGTACTGGGGGCCGGTGACGGCGCGGGCACCAGATCCCCGGCAATGCCGTTCACGCCCAGGGTATAGTCGTGTGCGGCGTAATCCACCCCAAAGCGGGTTTGCCGTTCCACGGCGCCCAAGCCCATCTTCCAGCCCATCCCGACCCACTCGTTGCCGCCACTGCTCTCATACGTCAGGGCGAGCGACGGTTGCATTCCATTGCGGCCCGGCGGCACGAGGAGCGGCACACTCGTCGTCAGCACGCCCGTGAACAGATCGGGTTGGACCGAGGCGCTGATTCCCTGGATCGGCTCAGCGGTATCCGTTTCCTTCGCCTCAACACTAGGGAGAAAGCCTCCGAGAATTCCGCAGAGAATGATGACGCTTATCCATCGAGATAGACAAACCCACATTTGAGAGGTCCTCCTGACGGTTGCATTATTCCGAAGATACTGCGACTGCTTTACACTCATGAGATGAACGAGTCTTCGCTCAATCGTTGCTACCATCAATAACTACGTATTAATTGGCATCGCGCTTAGCAATTATTACCACTTTAAAATTGCAACGCATTACAGGTACTTTTCCTAGTAGCTTGTGTTGAGCCCGATGAATCCCACCTGCGCAGATACCCCCTTCAGCCAGGCGCTTCTTTTCTTGACTTTACGGCCGCGTCCAATGCCAAACGACTCTTACAATTTTCGACTCCGCTGACCGCGTTTTGCGTCCACTCTATCCATCCCAGACGTTCTTAGCGCGATGATCCTCACCATTCCGCGCTGTTACAGAGCAGGATTTGGTCGCATTTATTTTGCAGAAGCCTAAGAAGGCCCTGGTAATCAGATTCAGAAATAAGCACAGAAAACAATTGCTTATCAGTACATATAGGGCCGTCCGGCTCTACGCAAAACTTATTTGGCCCTAGGGATAATTTCCACCCCATTTCTGTACAGATTCCGTCTCCTCACTGCTTGCTTACGTAGTTAAACGTGGACAAATTGGAGACGAAGAACCCTGAATCCTTGCCCAATTGGCGGATCAGTCCGGTCGTGTGCCCGATGGCTCACAGGGCGGGATTTATGAAACTGATGATATTGGGAAGCCATGCGGCCCGCTAACTTGTTCGGCCGCAAATCCTTCTTATTTGTAGTTGCTCTCTGCCTCGCTCCCGCCGCGACCTCCAGGCCCCTACTGTCCCCCAATGTCCCCTAGTGTCCCCGAACAGACTCTTTCACCACGCACGCGCCGTTGCGTATGGTCCGCCCATACGTCGTGCGCATCACCACAAAGGAGAGGCGATGAAAAACACCTGGCTCACCGTCGATGAATTGGCTGCCGTCCTGAAAGTCAGCGTGAAGTCGATCCGTCGCGCCTACCGCAAGGGCCAGATTCCAGTTGAGCGGATCTGCCGATTTGTCCGTTTCGACCTCGAACGGGTGAAAGAAGCCATGCGGGGTAACGGGGAAGGACTGTCACCTTTCAGCGCAGGGACACAGGGACAGCGCAGCGCGACCGGCGGCGCCAGCCGGCGGCGCGCGCAGCGGACCCGCCCCCGACTGGGTAAGACGGGGGCGTCTATCGCACGGACGCCAAGGAGGAAGAAATGAACGGTTCGGGAGGATTCACCCAAACCATCGATTGGCTCGCCTTCACGCTGCCCAAGGCGGAAGTCGCCGACGTGATTGCGCTGATCGGTGGCGACTGGTTCCAGAGTGAGAGCGGCTTTCGCGGCTATCCCGTGGCTCAGCTTATGACAGAAGGCAAAACGGGCGTCGGCAAGCTAGGGACGGGTGCTCCTCGCAGCCCGAAGGAAGTGCATGTGGATCTGTCGGCTGGGATTGTCTCCCAGTGGGATGAGACCAAGCTCAAGACGGTTCTCGCCTGGATCTTCGCTCAAAAAGGCCATGTCACCCGCATTGATGTGGCCCTGGATGACCGGGAGGCGACTGTCGCAGTCGAGACGGTCCGGCAAGCCGTGGAGGCCGGACAGCTCGTGAGCCGGTCCAAGCAATTCAAGGTGATTCAGGCTTCAAATCATCGCGAGGGCATTCGGACCGGAGAGACGCTCTATTTCGGCAGTCGGGAGAGCCAAAGCATGCTCCGAGTCTATGACAAACGACTTGAACTACAGAGTCGTGGCCGGGAGGACGCAGCCTCATACGGGGTCCGTTGGGAAATGGAATTCAAGCAGGATCGAGCGCAAGCCTGCGCGAAGGCCTTACTTACACTGGATTCGGAAGACTGGCGGGCCTTCTTGGTCGGGGTGCTGCGTTCCTATGTCGATTTCCGAGAAACCAGTCGAGAGGCCGAGTCCTATGAGAAGTATCGCGCACCGTTGGTGGGCTGGTGGAAAGCGCTTACCGAAGGCTTCAGGCGCTGTCGGCTGGTGGTCGAACGCATTCAACAGCGGCTGGACGATGTCGTCGCGTGGTTCGCCCACGCCCTCAGCCCCATGCTCGCCGTGGTCGTGGCCTGTCGCGGCGATCAGTTTTTGACCGAGATGATTTATGCGGGCACGAAACGATGGAACCAAAAACACTATGCCCTGTTGAATCAACGCAAGAAGGTGGTGACGCCCTATGTGCTTCATCTCAAACCTCGTCCATGACTACGTGTATATCCGCGCCTGTCCGGAGTGTAAGGCCGCCGGAGCCTGGGGGGAGTTTCGAAAGGGGAAGTTGTTTGTGATCTGCACAACCTGTCGTTTCCAATTTCAATTGCTGCCGAAAGTCCGGCTTGCGGGCCGGGGCGTGTGGGTCAGGCGCAGAGCTGATCCGAGGGTTTCTTCTCACCAAGGAGGGTTGAACGATGCAAGTCAAAGCAGAGGGGGCGGTGCAGGGCTATGTGGAGCGGAGGAGTCGGGAGGGCAAGGTTTACAGATCGGTGGATTTTTATGTGAAGGGCAAAGATCCGGGGGTGCTGCGGTTGGGTATCCCGGAGGATCAGATGCCGTTGATTGACGCCTGCAAGCAGGCCGAAGGGAAACAGGCGCGCGCCTCCATCGAAGTGCGGAAGTTCGAGCAGACGGGTCGGGTGTTCTTCGATCTGTCGGCCTTGGAAGTGCTCAAGTAACGGCAGCGGGAGGAGGGCCGGTGGATCTCACGATGATTGTGGTCGCGGTCCTGTTACTGGCCTTCCTCACCGGCCTCGGAGTCGGACGATTGTGAAATTCTTGTCTCTCATGACGTATCTCGGGTTTGTCTGGGCCCTCTTTGTCTCACTCTGCCTTGCGCCGGGGGAATCCTTAGGTCAGACCACAACGCAATATTCTCGGGTCGTCGCCCAGGCCGAACGCATTGCCTATCTGGCGGCACAACGCTCTGCCTTGGCCTCTCAAGTCGCCACGGCAGCCCTGGCGCCTTCTGCTGCCTCGTTGGCCGTTCGCATGGTGGCGGGCCCGGTTGGTTGGGCGGCCCTCGGAGTCAGTGCAGGCCTGGTGTTGGCGCAAATGTACTATTCGCAGCCGGATCTTGCCGCGATCAAACAAGCGGCGGCCCCCCCGACCGGTAACTGGACCTACAGCTATAACGGACAGACCTACACCATTCCGAACCACAATATCGCGGGCAGTCCTTCGCCGGCCCCGGTTTGCCCTGGCGGGCTCATGTTCGGCTACCTGGGCAGTCCGACGCCAGGGATGACCTCCGCCGGGCCCTCAAACTGGTGGTGTCCGCCGTCTCCTGCACAGCAAAGCACCGGCACGCCGACGGCATCGGACATTCAGCAGTACCTCTTGGCGCAATCGTCCAGCTCGCCCAATGCCATCGAACAACATACGAGCCCCGTCGGCACCACCGGCACGACGCAGCCGGCGGACCATACCGTCTCCCAGCCCGTCGCCCCAACTGAGATGCCAACCACGGTGAAGCCGAAACCCGTGCCTGCGGGGGATATCGTGGTGGCAGACAACGTGCCGCCTCCGGCTAGCACGCCGCAGCAGAATACGCAGCAGCAGACCACCACGACGACGACGACAACGACGCAGAATCCAGATGGCTCAACGACGCAGCATGAAGAGACGCAAGCGACCACCTCCTGTGCCGTGGGATCTCATGAGAGTCGAACCTTCGGCACAGTCCTGCAAGCGCATCAGACCACGTGGGAGCTGAGCGGTCTTCTCGGCACGCTGAATCTCTTGAAGTCGCTGACCTGGCCCTCGACGTTGCCGGTGATTGCCTTGCCCTCCGCCTTCTTTGGCAGCCAGCAGGTTGATTTCAACCAATGGGCCTGGTTCTTCACCGTCCTTCGGACTTTGGTGATCGCCACAGCCTCTATCGCTGCCTATCGCATCATCTTTGTGGGAGGCCAGACCAGCACATGACGGCCATTCTGACGCTCATCTATTGCTGGCTGCAGGAGTTCTTCTTCTCCCTCACCGATTGGGGTCTGGGGATCTGGGATTCGCTGCTCTCCGTGGCAGACAGCACGCTCGCCACCATCGGCACGGCAGGGCTCACCCTGCCGGTGATTCCCGATCAATATGCGTGGGTGCTGGGCGCGACGGGCATGAGTCAGGCGCTGGCCATCGTGGCGAGCGCCATGGGCACGCGGTTCCTGCTGCAAACCATTCCGTTCGTCCGGTGGGGCTCATGAACCAACTCGTGATGGGCTGGGCCTATGCCTGGACGGTCATCCTCGCGCTGTGGATCTGGGTCTATCTCAGGAGTCTTCGATGATCGAACTGTATGAAGGGGTACCAGGCTCAGGAAAGTCCTATCACGCGATCTGCGAGAAGTTTTTACCCTGGGTCAAACAAGGCCGGCGGCTCTATATCGCGGTGGATGGGATCTATCTGGACCGACTTTCATTGTTCACAGGCATCGACCTTGAAACGCTCGAACAGCAGATCACGATCTGGAAAGACTCCGCCGAAGTCCTGCAAGCCTTTCCCCATGTCGAGCCGGGCTCGGCAGTGATCATCGACGAAGCGCAAACCGTGTTCCGGTCCATGCAGAAGGTTGAACCAGGATTGCTACGATGGCTCGAAACGCATCGCCACTATGGCGTGGACATTCTGATCATGAGCCAAGACTTCCGGCAGATGTCCCAAGGTGTCACGAGACTCATTGAAGCGACGGTGAAGTTCCGCAAGCTGGCCTTTGTGGGCTTGTCGAAGAAGTATCAGGGCAAGGTGCGCGGGAACCCCGAAGACAATGAGGTCATCCGGGCCTTTGTCGGGACCTACTCGCCTGCCATCTATGCCTACTACTCCAGTTATGCCTCGGCGGCGATTCGAGAAGAGAAACGCAGCCATACGGTCTTCAAAT
>CAADGJ010000319.1 GCA_900696505.1 uncultured Nitrosospira sp. | reverse complement strand
TGCGAGGGCGGGCTCTGTTCCTGATACCGAGATGAGGCAATCGGCGACTCCACATGTGCATCAGGTCAGCGTTTCCGATGGTGGAGTGCCGAAGGTGGCCGTCCCCTCGGCGAGGATCACAATCGACGGACTGGCCGGCGACCGGCAGCGCAATCGGAAGTATCACGGAGGAAAAGATCGGGCAGTCTGCCTGTTCTCGCTGGAACGCATCGAAGCGTTACGCGCTGAGGGGCATACGATTGGGCCGGGCTCGTCCGGTGAAAACCTCACGGTAGCCGGTCTCGATTGGCAGCACATGGCGCCGGGTGACCAGCTCACCATCGGCGAGCATGTCCGGCTTGAATTGACCAGTTACACCACGCCGTGCCGCTTGAATGCCCCTTGGTTCAAGGATGAAGATTTTCGTCGAATCGCGCAGGAGGTGCATCCCGGATGGAGCCGCCTCTACGCGCGAGTGCTCAATGAGGGCGTGGTGAAGCCGGGGGATGTTGTGGTAGTCGACGCCTGTCCCGGGGAGCGGTGACTGATCTCTGATCTACATGTAGGAACTTATGATGAAGCGAACACTTGAACCGGAATTGATGGATGATGTGGCGCAAGCTCGCGCCTATGCCAAGGCGGATTTTACCGAGGAGAACCAGGGCTTTGTCGACCGCTTTCGTGAATATTTTCCCGCCTGGGACGGCGGCCATGTGGTTGATCTCGGATGCGGGCCTGGCGATATCCCGATTCGGTTTCTCCGCGCCTATCCACATGCGCGAGTGACCGCCGTCGATGCGAGCCGTCCCATGCTCGATCTGGCGGCGGACGCCATTGCCGGAGCAGGGTTGACGGATCACATCACCCTTCGTTGCGAGCGGTTTCAGTCGCTCGTGTTGCCGGAACAGGCCGACGCGCTTCTGTCCAACAGCCTTCTGCACCATGTGCCGAACCCGCTTCAGTTCTGGTTTCGGCTGAAGCAGCTGGCAAAGCCGGGCGCGTGCATTTTGGTCATGGATCTATTGCGGCCTGACTCTCCTGAAGCTGCCCAGGCGTTGGTAGAACAGTATGCTGCCGATGAAGATCCGATTCTGAAGCGGGATTTTTATCACTCATTGCTCGCGGCCTTCACCGAAGACGACGTGGCGGCGCAACTGGCTGAAATGAATTTATCGCGGCTCCTCATCGATGTGCCTGACGATCGTCACTGGGTAGTGGGCGGAATCATCCCCTGACTGCCTGTTCGACACAAGAGCTGGCCGCGAGGGCTCACGTGCACGCCTCTATGAGCGCTGTTTGTCCAGCCAGATCCATCTCCATTGCGACCCTGCGCTGCGTGCACTCTGCGTTGCTCGGCTGCCTGTTGGCTATGGCCCTGTTGTACCCCGCTGAATCTACTGCCGGGATTCTTGAACAGTTGCGTAAACCGCGCCCGAGTTCGGAACTGCAGGTCCACTCCGACGTACCCATGATCATGATCCCCGAAGGAGTCTTCCGGATGGGTGCCGATGGAACGGACGCCTTGGAGGATGAGAAGCCACAACATGAGGTGTGGCTCAGCCGGTTTGAGATCGACCGTCATGAGGTGACGACCGGACACTACGCCGAATTTCTCGCCTCCACGAAGCGACCGGCTCCCTGGCAATGGGAGTCACTCGATCTGTCACAGCACGGCGACCGTCCGGTCATAGGCGTCAGCTGGTTCGATGCGGACGCCTATTGTCGATGGCGAGGCACACGTCTTCCGACGGAAGCGGAGTGGGAAAAAGCGGCACGAGGGACCGATGGACGGTTATTTCCCTGGGGCAATCACAGCCCGCAAGAGGAAACGGCGAATTTCGGATTAGGGGCCAGGTTCAGCTACAGCCAGGTGCTGGCTTCCGTAGAGCGCTATGAACAAGGGAGAAGCCCCTTCGGCCTGTATCAGATGGCAGGAAATGCCGGGGAATGGGTGGCGGATTGGTACGGGGCACACTATTACGAGAACGGTCCGCGTCAGAACCCTTCCGGACCTGATGCCGGAGCATTTCGCGTGGTGAGGGGAGGATCCTGGTCCGACCTGCCGAAATATCTCCTGACCTATGGCCGGTTCAAGTTGCCCCCGGAGACTCGCAACAGTTACACCGGATTTCGATGTGCCAGAGACGGTGGGGTGCTAGCTTCGCCGTGAGCCGGGCGCCCATGCGCCCCAACTCACGGTTTCTCGTTCGGTCTAGAATAGACTCTTACTGACTTCCGCAGATTTCGCGCTCTCGTTTCCCGACTTGTCAAAAGCCGAGACAGCAAAGAAGTAGGTGGCTCCGAGAGGTAGGTTCGGCACGGTGAAGCTGGTGCCGTTTGTCACCTCGAATGGTCCTACGTCTCCGTAACTTCCTGATTTCGTCCCCACATAGATGCGGTAGCCGGCCAGGTCCGCTTCGGTATTGGCGTTCCAGCTTACCGTCGCGTTGGCAGTCTTGGGCGCAGTGCTTGATGCGGACGACGTCGGGGTCGGCGTCGTGGTCACAGGGACTGGTGACGGAGGGCTCGGAGGCGGCGGGGTCGGAGAGCCCACCGTTGGTTGTGTCGGTGTCGTCGGGGTGCTGGAGGCTGTTTGACCCGCGGCGACCGTAAAGGTCACTGGAATGCGGAGCGTATTGGCGAAGTTATTGGGACCGGATTCAACGATGTACACGGCTCCCGAATAGGTGCCTGCTGCCAGGCCAGCCGTTTGAGCGGTGATGACCAGTTGATCGCTTTCGGTCGTAATGGTCTGCGTGCTGCCATAGGGCGGATTCATCCAGATCCACCCCTGGTTCGTGCTGAGATAGTACGCGTGTTGGTCGGTTCCGGTTTTGCGGAGCGTCAAGGTGCCGACGTTATTGGCGCTCGTCAGGCTCAAGGAGGATGGGGTCACCTGAATCGGCCCCGTAGCAACCGTGACCGGTGCTGGTGCAGGTGGGGCCGGAGCCGGGGGCGGTGGTACGACCGCGGGAGCCGGCGGCGGGGGCGGTGCCAGAACGACTGGTTTCGGTGCCGGAACGATGGCCGGGGGAACTGCCGCGGGGGGCGGCGGCGGCGGTGCCACGGCCGATGCCGTCACAGTGAGGGTGACCGGTATGCGGAGCATGTTCTGGAAGTTATTCGGTCCTGACTGGACGACATACACAACGGCCGAGTAGGTTCCGGCCGCAAGGTTGGCCGTTTGGGCCGTGATCACTAGCTGATCGGTTTCCGTCGTAATGGTTTGCGTGCTGCCATAGGGCGGATTCATCCAGACCCACCCCTGGTTCGTGCTGAGATAATAACTATGTTGATCGGTACCGCCTTTCCGCAGTGACAGGGTTCCGACGGCGGTTTGCCCCTTGACGGCACTCAACGCCAACGCAGCCGGGCTCGACGTGATGGCCGTTCCTGTCACCACCGGCGCCACGACAGGAGTCGGAGCCGGAGGAGGAGGTACGGCGACCGGGCTGGGCGTCGGGATAATGGCCGGTGGGACAGCCGCAGGAGGCGGAGGGGGCGGTGTCACCGCAGTTGCCGTGACCGTAAGGGTGACGGGGATGCGGAGCATATTGGTGAAGTTGTTCGGGCCTGAATCGACGATGTACACCACGGCGGAGTGGGTACCGGTCGGGAGATTGGCCGTTTGGGCCGTGATCACCAATTGATCGGTTTCCGTCGTAATGGTTTGCGTGCTGCCATAGGGCGGGTTCATCCAGACCCACCCCTGGTTCGTGCTGAGATAATAACTATGTTGATCCGTGCTGGATTTTTTCAGATTGAGGGTGCCGACCGCCGTTTGTCCCTTCTGGGCGCTGAGGACGAGGGCAGTTGGACTGGTAAATATGGGAGCCGTGCCGCTGTTCTGGGCCATGATTGCCACCGCGTCAGTCGATGACTGCTGCAGCAGGCTGAGCGTGGTGTCTGCGGCAGCGGCGGTTGGGGTCAAGGCTGTTGAACACAGCGCGGAAGATAAGCAACCGGCAACACCGATAACCAACACACTCTTGGGCGTCTTCATGATAGTTCCTCCGAAATTCCAGACGCTGGATGAGCAACCGGCATGCCAGCTCGAAAATTCGTGCGAACGTCAGAAAGCCGCGTCACAAGCCATTTTGCAGAGAATGGCGCTGTGCGATAGTGTTCGTTATTTTTTGCTGTGCAAGTTGGAGCAGTGGGTGCAGGAAAATGCCTTCGATCTTGTTCGCGGGAGCGTCTGTGAAGCAGACGGCCAGGCGACTCGTCCACTTCATTGTGTAGTGCTCGGGGAATGAGAGCGGGTCACGCCGGGGGAGGCGCGGCAATCCAATCCGTGAGCAATGTCAACATCAGCTGAAAGTCTGAGGGGTTTGTAAACCGGTGATCAGCACCCGGAAGGATTTCCAGGTGCTTGGGGCCTGCCAGCGATGCATACAGTTGTTGGCTTTGGTGCAGAGGCACATATTCGTCCTGATCCCCTTGAACGATCAGGGTTGGTGTTGTAATGGCACGAGCCGGTTCGTAGGCGATGCGGTTGAGACAATCCTGGTAGAAGGCATAGTCGAGGGGGAGGCGGGAAGGACCTCCATGAAGATCCGGGATTGTGTTTGTACGTTGCCACTCCTGCAGCCCATCTTCCCCCAGCTCTAAGCGCAGCTCTTCTCCGAAATCAACGACCGGGCATTTAAGTGCGAGGCAGGCGAGAGGGGGAACATCCGCCGGCGCGGAGTTGTGTAGATCGGTCCATGCAGAGGCCGCGAGCAGTGAGACAAGGCCGCCGAAACTCGAGCCCACGAGTGCGAGTCGCCGGTAACCCCGGGTCATGACATAGGTTAATGCGGCGCGTGCCTGATTCACCCCGATGCTGGTCGTCAGCTTGGCGAAGGGCCCATCGCTCTCACCATGGCCGAAACAGTCGAATCGCAACGTGGCGATGCCGCGTGTTTTCAAGAGTTCAGCCAGGGCTTGGTTACTCGTGCTGTTCTTGTGGGATAAAAAGCCATGGCAGAGCACCGCGACAGAGTCGGTGCTCTGTGGCGGTGTGGCCAGCACCGCCGCAATCCGGTGGCCGGCCTGATCGTAAAATGAAAGCACTTCTTCCATAGTGGTGAAGGAATGGCGGTTATTTCGCCGCTCCTTCATGGGACGGTTGAGCGCCGGTCGCCTGTGCGAGTTTGACGGTGACCATGGTGAAGTGAAGCAGCAACAGTCCCAAGCTTATCCAGGTGCTCGTTTGCAGCCAGGGCGAGGACAGGGGGAGATTCCAGGTCAATGAGGCGACGAGCACCAACCCCAAAGATCCAAAACTTACGGTCGCCACCTGGGCCGCCCGCCAACGGTTCATGATGCGTTCAAGGTCTTCGCGATAGGTTCCCCGCTTTTTCTGATTCG
>CAADGJ010000318.1 GCA_900696505.1 uncultured Nitrosospira sp. | reverse complement strand
GTAGGCCATAACATCCGAAGATAGTAGAACTGTCCGGTCATCCCCGGTTTTTATCGGCCCGGTCTTCGATCTCGCCCGCCAACAAAATCGCCTCGGCAATCTCGCGCATGGACTTGCGAAGATCCATGCTCTGTCGCTGAATCAACTTGAACGCATCTTCTTCCGAGAGCCGTTTCGACCGCATGAGATAGCCCTTGGCCCGATCCAGCAATTTGCGAACCTGCAAGGCTTCCTGCATCTCGAAGGACTTTTCCAGGAGCGTCGTGTGCTCGATGGATATGGCTGCCTGATTGGCGATGGCCTGCATGAGTTTCACATCCTCGGACGTGAAGGTATGGGGCTTGGAGGTATACGTATTAATGACACCGATGGCCTTCTCACGCACCAGCATGGGCACGCAAAGGAGCGAACACAGCCCTTCTTTCGCGGCCATGTCCGGGTACATGTAGGAGCCTTCTTTGGTGACATCCGGGACAATGATCGGTCGGCGATCCTGAACCGCCCGCCCGCTGATACTTTGGCCGATCTTCACATTGGGCTTGCGCCGGTACTGCTCGCTCAAACTTTGCGTGGCAGCAATGCGCAGTTCACCGGTCGGTTGATCCAGGAGGATAATGGAACAGATTTTCGAGCCCATCATTTGTGCCGTCATCGTCACAATCAGCTGCAACACGTCTTCCATTAAACGATTCGACGAGACCGTTTCGGACACTTGGGACAAGGTATCAAGTTGCAGCGCTTTGCGGGTCATCTGATCGTAGAGCCGGGCATTCTCGATGGCACCGCCGACTTGCGTGGCGATGGTCGACAACAGCGCCAACTCATCAGGGCGATACCGCCGCGACCGTTTGTGCTGGACGTTGATGACGCCCACGACCTCCTGCTTGGTCGTAATGGGTACGGAGACAAACGCCTGATAACGATCTTCCGGCAGGTTATGAAAAAACTTGAACCGAGAATCATCGCTGGCGCTATTGGGAATCACCACGCGAGTTCTTTCCCGCGCGACCCAGCCGGTGATCCCCTCCCCCAATCCGATCGTGATACGACCAATGAGCTTCGGATGAGGATTTTTGGAGGCTCGAAGGATCAGCTCGTCCCGGTTATCGGACAACAGGTACAGCAGACAGGCATCGGCCTTGGTCGCTTCAACCACCACATCGACAATATGCCGAAGAACGGACTCCAGATCGAGCGTGCTACTGATCGATTCGCTGATGCGGTGGAGGACATCGACTTCGCGTGTTTTTTCACGCAACGCCTGCTCCAATTGAGGGACTGTTCGCTTCGATGCCATTGCGCTCCTACCGCCGCCGCTTGTTGTTCGGAATGAGTTGCCGGGAACGGGTGTTGTCACTGCTGACCGTGTCATACCAGGCGCGAGTCTGTTCCTTCGCTAACGGAACGATGCGGACCGATCCGATCCGTTCCGGGACCACACAGTAGACGGTTCCGGCAGACACCTTTTTGTCCTGTTGCATCGCATCCCATAACGCGCGGAACGGCACCTTCGGAACGCGCACCGGTAGACCGGCCGCTGCAACCAGGGCGCGCAGGCGGGTCACGACATCCTCATGACAATAGCCCAGGTGCCTTGCCAGATCCGCTTCATACACCATTCCGACGGCGACCGCTTCGCCATGAATCAGGCCACGGTATCCTCCAAGAGACTCCAATGCATGGCCAATGGTATGCCCGAAATTCAAGATACGACGCCGGTCGGCTTCGCGCTCATCCTCCGACACCACCTGAGCCTTAATTTCGCAGGAACGCTTCACGATGTGTGCGACGGGTGCATCACTCAGCATCAAAATCGGCGCGATATGCTCTTCGAGATATTTGAAAAACGACTCATCCTCAATGACCCCGTATTTGATCACCTCTGCCAACCCGGCGATCCATTCCCGTTCAGGCAACGTACGTAGTGTGGCGGGATCGATCAGGACGCCTCGCGGTTGATTAAATGCGCCGATCAGATTTTTTCCTTTGGGATGATCCACCCCCGTTTTTCCGCCGACGCTCGAATCAACCTGCGCGACCAGGCTAGTCGGGACCTGCACAAAGGGAATCCCGCGCTGATAGATCGCTGCAGCGAATCCCGTGATATCGCCGATGACCCCGCCCCCCAAGGCCAGCAGCGTTGAACTGCGTTCGAAGCGGGCGTTCACCAGAGCATCCATCACCGCTCCGATGGACCGCAGGGTTTTCGTGCGTTCACCCGGCGGCAACACGATGGGAACTACTGTATATCCGGCAGCCTTCAGCACGCGTGTCACGGGCTTCAAATAATGCCCGGCCAGATTCCGATCGGTGACGACGCCCACCTTCCCGGCGCAACGGAGTCGCGTCATTTCCACGCCGATCTCCTTCAGCAGACCACGCCCGATCTGGATGTCATAACTCCGCGCACCCAATTCAAGATGGATCGTGTCTCGAGGCATATCAGGAGTGGATGTTGCCATGAACTGTTATCTCGTGACTTGGAGAGAGCCTCGTCGTCGGCCTCGCCTAGCGCGAGCGCCTCACCACGGGCACTAAGGTCCTTGAATTACCCGGTCGGCAATGGTGTGGCTCAGAACCGGATGGTGAACTGTACGATTCAGAGGTAAAAGAAGCCCGGAAGAAGCGCCATCGAGAACGGGGAGGAGACACGTTCCATGGGATTCGCCCCCATTGAGACAGCGTACCATCATCAATGGGGGCGATTATTAGCGTGTCGAGCGGGGACCTGTCAAGTTGCGGAGCGCACGATCGTCGGAGTCAGGAAGATCAACAGTTCCTGCTTCGAGACGTTCTCAGTCTTGTTCTTGAACAGCCAGCCCAGGACCGGGACTCGGGACAGGTACGGGATACCCGCGACGTTGTTCGATTGCGTATCGACAAACACGCCGCCGATGACCATGGTTTCCCCGTCGCGCACCAGCACCTGAGTGGTGGCTTCGCGACGATCGATGCTCGGACCAGCCGGGTTGCTTCGCGCGCCGACGGCATTCCTCGTGGCCCGCACTTTCATCAGAATTTGCTTGCCGATTTCTTTCGGATCACGGGACGTAATTTGCGGCGTCACGTTCAGTTCCAGGTTGGCGTCCACAAATGTGGTCTGAGTTCCTTGCAAGGAGGTCGTCTGGAACGGGATTGATTCACCTTGCGCAATCTTCGCATCCCGCTTATCCAAGGTCGTAATCTTCGGCGCGGCGATGACCTTCGTCAACCCGAGCAACTCACCGGCTGACAACCGCACATCCAACATCGCACCATCCGTTTTTCCGATCGAGAATCCGGCGCCAGGCACAGACGGCAATCCCGGGTTAGCCGGCAAGTTGATCAGGAAGTCCGACACCTGCGCACCGAAGGCTCCTGTGGTGCCGGTCTTGAAAGCGGAGGTTCCGCTCGAGGCGCCCAACTGGTTGACGTTCTGAATACCCCACTGCACACCCAGCGACCGGGTATACGTCGTGTCGGCTTGAACGATGCGCGCCTCGATCTGCACCTGCGGCACCTCGAGATCCACGCCGTCCAGTAACTGCCGGAGGACTTCCAGCTTGGACTCCGTGTCGCTGATGATCAAGGCATTGCTCGCAGCGCTGACGGTCATGGTGCCGCGTGGGCTCAGGTTCTGCCGCAAGGAGGTTTGCACTTCCGTCGCGTTGAGATTGCGGATATAGAACACTCTCGTGACGATGGGCTCAGCCTTCGCCTTGGAATCCTTGGCGCGCGCCTCTTCGTCCTGCTGCTTGGCAATATTCTGCAGAGTATCCACCCACACGATGTTGCCTTGGCGGATCATGCCCAGAGCGTTCATCTTCAGCAGCATGTCGAGGGCCTGATCCCAGGGTACATTGGCCAACTTCATAGTGACTTTGTTCTTCACACCCTCGCCGACCACGATATTGAAGCCGCTGACTTCAGCGATCAAACGCAGCACATTGCTGATGTCTGCCTGCTGAAAATCGAGAGAAATCCGTCGCCCGACAAAGCGGGACGAACCGTTCACCACTTCGTTCGTCTCCGGCTTCCGGTCTTCCTTTTGAACCGACTCCGCCGTCAATTGGATCGGCTGCACACGGAACAACGCATGGGGCGTCTTATGGGAGACCACCATCGAGCGCGCTGCAGTCTGTTCGGCCGACAGCGAGGCCTCGCTCTCGGCCAGCTTCATATCATTGGTGGGCACAGACTTGGGTTCAAGCATGAGAACCAACCGGCCGTCGACTGAGGTGACGCTGTGCTCCGCCGGCTGGGCCAGGTCAAGGACCAATCGCACCTTGTCAGCGTGGTAGCCAAATCGCACTTTCGACAACAACGCATGACCGACGGCCAACTGCGTCTGGCGTCCCTGCGATTGAATGTGCGGCATATCGAGCACCATGCGGCGATCACCGACCATTTTGACCGTGTGGTCGAACACCCCGTTACCGGTCAGGATCAGCGCCACTCGTCCGCCTTCAGGCTTGGCTTCAACGCTCGCCAGCAATGTTGCGGTCGGAGTGGCCCCAGTGGAGTGCTCCTCCTTCGCTGCCGCGAACTCAGCAGAAGTCGCCTGGTCAGTGGCCTGCGTGAACCCGGCCAGTCCGGTAGTTTCCCCCGGCGCGGCGGCTTGCACGTAGCCCGCAAGGCCTAACAGTCCGGCCATCACAGTGACACTCAGCAGCGGATGTACACCAACCTGTGTTTGTTTCATTCTGTGCCCTCTTTCGGGTGCAGGAGCTTGACGTATTCGCGCTCCTGTTTATTCCCGTACACGTCCGTGAACCGCTCTTGAACGATGATGCCTCGTTCGGTGATTGAACTGACCACACCATTGTTAGGCCCGATTCGTGTTCCCCGACGGATGCTATACCCCTTGCCATCCGGCGTTTGAACCATGGCCGTGTACCCGTAGTTGCCCCACAGCACACCGATCAGACTCAGTTCCGTGAGGCCGACACGCTGCAGCGGGGGAAGACTCGCATCTTGCTC
>CAADGJ010000317.1 GCA_900696505.1 uncultured Nitrosospira sp. | reverse complement strand
TGATGCTGTCCCCGGTGTGAACGCCCATCGGGTCGAGATTCTCGATCGGGCAGATGATGACCACATTGTCCTTCAGGTCGCGCATCACCTCGAGCTCGAACTCTTTCCAGCCGATGACGGACTGTTCAACGAGCACCTGGCGGACCGGGCTCATGGCCAGGCCCCATTCCACCTGTGTCCGGAACTCTTCAATGTTGTAGGCGATGTTGCCGCCGGTTCCGCCCATGGTAAAGGAAGGCCGTACAATCGCCGGGAACTGTGTGCGGCGGACCACTTCTTCGGCTTCTTGAAGCGATGTCGCGACGCCGCTATCCGGTACGCGCAGGCCGATCTTCCACATCGCCTGCCGGAATGCGTCACGATCTTCGGCTTTATGGATCGCCTCGATCGACGCTCCGATCAGCTTTACGTTGTATTTTTCCAGGACGCCCCGTTTGGCCAGACCGATGGCGGTATTCAATGCCGTCTGCCCGCCCATGGTCGGGAGCAGCGCATCGGGCCGCTCGTACTCGATGACCTTCTCCACCACGTCGAGTGTGATCGGTTCGATGTAGGTCCTGTCGGCAAAATCCGGATCGGTCATGATCGTGGCCGGATTGCTGTTGATCAGAATGACGCGGTAGCCCTCTTCCTTGAGCGCCTTGCACGCCTGGGTTCCCGAATAATCGAATTCGCAGGCTTGCCCGATCACGATGGGGCCGGAGCCGATCAAGAGAATGGAGCGGATGTCTGTCCGTCGTGGCACAATTGACCTCGAATAAAAGAAGTTAGCCGGTCGGCAGAGGCGCCTCGGGCATGGGCCCCACCGGAGGCCGGTAGGGTTGGATCGGACCGGACGGGATTGCCGGGGCCTTTCCTGCGGGATGATAGTGTTTCATGGCGTCCGGGATCCAGGCCTCGATCTGATTGATGCGGGTGACGTCGGACGGATGTGTCGAGAGGAACTCCGGGATCGCCTGCTGCGAACGGAAGCACAGCTTGTTGATCATGGCGCGAGGACAGCCGCTCATCCGTTCCCAGAACGACACCGCTTCGCGCGGGTCGTATCCGGCCTCGGCCATCAGGCGCAGACCGATAAAATCCGCCTCCGATTCCTGGCGGCGGTCGAAGGGCAAGGAAACGCCGACGCCATAGACCGTCATCGCAGCCATGGCTGCATCCGGCCGTCCGACGGCGGCACCGGCCCCCAAGGCGGCCAGTTGTCCGATCTGTTCGAGAATGCCGCGACTCATCCGTTCCGCTCCGTGGCGCTGCAGCGCATGCGCCACCTCATGACCCATGACGGTCGCCAACCCGTCTTCGGTCTTGGTCACTTTCAGAATTCCGGTGAAGACTGCAACCTTGCCCCCAGGGAGCGCGAAGGCGTTGATCGTCCGGTCATCTTGAATGACGGCGAATTCCCATTGGTATTCCGGTTTGTTCGCCGCCTTGGCGATGCGGTTCCCCACCCGGTGCACCATCTCGTTGAGCTCGGGGTTGTCGCTCAAGGGCGCTTGCCGGAGCACTTCCCGGAAGGCCGAGAGACCCATCGCCATTTCTTTTTCTTCCGACAGATAAATGAACTGGTCGCGCGCCGTCCCTGGTGCCCGCTGACATCCTCCGAGCGATTGCAGCAGTCCCGTCGCGGCTCCAAGCCCCATGGTCGTGGCCAACAGCGAAGCGGCGCGCGCACCCAGTGCGAGGGCGGTACGTCGCCCGATTGGCGTCTTCAGCAGCGTTTCGATTGAATGTCGGTTTGACGGATACATCACGTCTGCTCCATTCAATCAGCCCCGCGCGACGGAAGCAACTCACCGGCTTACGGCATCCACAGATACATGAATTGCGGTGACCCGCCTCGCACGACCGACAGCAGATCGACGTTCGCCAGACTGGCCAGGCTGGGCGCCGGCGCGACGAGCCGCGAATAGACATTGTTCTGGTATTCGCCGGGCCGTCGATAGGTCACGACCTTCGCGTCCGTCAAGCCGGCTTTTTTCTTGGCCAGGTCAATCGCGTCGTCGAGGGAGCCGATATCATCGACCAGTCCCGCAGCCTTGGCCTGTTCGCCGGAATAGATCCGGCCGTCGGCGAGCTTCTTAATGGTCTCCCCGTTCATGCCCGGTCGGCCTTCCTGGACCACCTGCAGAAACCGCTGATAAAAGCCGTCGATCACGCCTTGGAAAATCGCCCGTTCTTCCGGCAGCATCGCGCGAAACGGCGAGCCCATGTCCTTGCGGGGACCGGAGGTGACGGCATTCGTTTCGACGCCGACTTTTTCGAGCAGGCCTCTGGCATTGACGGTCAGCATGATCACGCCGATGCTGCCGGTGACCGATGAGGGATGCGCCAGCACCGTATCGGCTGCGGCGGCGATGTAGTATCCGCCTGACGCCCCCACGTCCATGATGGAGGCCACAATAGGAATTTTGCGGCTGGTCTTAAAGTTTCTGAGTTCGTGATAAATGATGTCGGACGCGGTGACAGTCCCTCCCGGGCTGTTGATGCGCAGCACGATCGCTTTGACCCGTTCGTCTTTGGCGGCCCGCTCCAGCTCTTCCTTCACCGTGGCCAGCATGCCAGGCGAAGAATAAAAGCCGTCCTTGTTTTCGGAGCTGATCACGCCCGACACATCCATGAGCAGGACCTTGTCTTTGCCGGTCCCGCTGACCTTGTGTTCTTCGAGCGCGCCGGGGCCCGGCGGCAGGTTGATCGTGACGCAGGCCGCCTGCATCAGGGCCAGGGCCAACACAAGCAGACCGGTCGAGAGCTGCCATACGTCGGGAGCCTGACCGACGTTGCGCTTCGTAGCGAGGCGAAGGAGCTGCGGCCAGATGCGAGGCCGGAGGCCTGAAAAAACCGGAAGTGTATTCGCAGAATTACATTGAGGATTTTTGAGGGCCGAGAACGACGCAGATGGCCGCAGGTCATTCGCCGCAGCAGAGCGGTCAATGTCGGACAGGCTCCTAGGCATGGTGTGTCTCCATCAATGCGACAAATTGTTCAAACAGATAGGCGGAATCATGAGGACCGGGAGACGCCTCGGGATGGTATTGCACCGAAAACACCGGGCGATCCAGACACCGCATGCCTTCCACGGATGCGTCATTCAAGCTGGTGTGGGTCAATTGCACCCGACCGAACGGCGTATCCACGATCGGCAGTTCCTGACCCACAACCGGAGTTTCGCCGGGGAACCGCACGGCAAAGTTGTGATTCTGAGAGGTGATTTCGACCTTTCTGGTGCGCAGGTCGATGACCGGATGATTGGCGCCATGGTGGCCGAACTTCAGTTTGTACGTGGAGAATCCCAACGCGAGCCCCAGCAATTGATGCCCCAGGCAGATGCCGAAAATCGGCACGCGGCCGATGAGCTCACGGAGTGCGGTCATGGCGTAGGGCACACCTTCCGGGTCACCGGGACCATTCGAGAGGAACAATCCTTGTGGATTCAGGGCCAACACATCCTTTGCCGGAGTCGAGGCCGGCACCACGGTGACCTCGCACCCCACATCCACCAGCCGCCGCAGAATGTTCTGTTTCACACCGAAATCATAGGCAACGACGCGCCAGGTTTTGCGCGGTGCCTTCGCGGCCCCCTGTTCCGGCATCGTGATCTTCGGCGCCCAATCACCCGTGCCTTCCGTCCAGGGGTAACGATGTTCGCAGGTGACGGTGGCTGCCAGATCGCGCCCGATGATGCTCGGCGCCTGCCGGGCCTTTTCGGCCACGCGGCGGGGGTCGAGATCGATGTGGGAAATGACGCCCGGTTGGGCGCCCCGCTCCCGCAAATGCCTGGTGAGCGCTCTGGTATCGATGCCCTCGATCGCCACGATATGAGCGGCCTGCAGATACTCTTGCAGCGTCGACTTGCCTCGCCAGTTACTCGCCAGCCGGCTGGATTCCTTCACGATGAACCCTTCGGCCCAGATTTTCGTCGACTCGACGTCCTCCGGCGTGACGCCGTAGTTGCCGATCTGTGGAGACGTCATGGTGACGATCTGCCCGCGATACGAAGGATCGGTCAGCACTTCCTGATAGCCGGTCATAGCCGTGTTGAAGACGACTTCGCCGCCGGTCTCCCCTTCCGCGCCTAAAGCTCGCCCTTCGAACCAGGTTCCATCGGCAAGCGCAAGAATCGCTTTCTTCACTCTCACTCCTTCACTCGGATCCAGGACCGCACGCGCAGGGTCAACAGCGCGATACCGAGTCCCACATTCAGGATATACAGCACCCGTACCGGTTTATGTAGCTGAAAGAACGCCTCAAAGGCGGCTTTCCTCGCGTCCTCCCCTTTGGAAGCAAAGGCCTGCGCCTGCAAGGCGGC
>CAADGJ010000316.1 GCA_900696505.1 uncultured Nitrosospira sp. | reverse complement strand
TCGGCGCGGCGCAAGCTCTCGTGGGCAGCGGCCACGGCCTTCTCGGTCGCGCGCTGGGCTGCTTCGATGTGCCGGACTTCTTCGTCTGACTTCACCACCCGGCTTTCATAAAACGGATCGCGTTTCGTGCGTAGCCGGTATCCAAGCTCCTGGAGTCGTTGCGCATGGAGAAAGGGAAAAGTCGGTGGCACCAGGATATCGCGGACGCCGGCGTCCTGCAGGACGAGATGGATGACATCGATATTGCCGGGATCTTTGACGCCCTGTGCTTTCGCGCGTCGCTCCAGTTCGGAATAGGACACCACGCGATCAACCGTCGCTTGATGCCGCGCGCGATCGACCTCCAGGTCGCTCATGATCATCAGCCGCTCCCCTTTCACTTCAAGGTAGATGAAGGGATCCGGCGCGATGAATTTCGTCGCGTAATAGAGATTGGAATCGGTTTCGCTGGCGGCAATGAAGACTGTCGCGCCGGGAACGGGATTCGTATTCTGGTCAGTGGAATGGCTCATGAGGTCGAGGCGATCTGATCAATCGGATGCTATCACGCGCTCCGGAGGTGGTCAAGGCGCGGCCGGCGCCGTCGCAGCCGGAACATCGACAGGCGGCGGTGCGGAGGGCGGTGTTTGAATTTCCAATGACGGATCGAACAGCGGCTCCTTCTCCTCTTGCGGTGCAAGAATGTCGATCGGCAGCATGACCGTATTCTTCAGCAGGTCGAAGGCAAGCTGCGCCACGCCGGTCAGCCCCGTGGTAAAGGACTTCATCGGCATGTACGTGACCTGTGGATCATCAATCGACCCCTTCACCTGGAACAGGGCCGTGGCGAGACCTTTACGATCCCCTGCAACCAACCGCCCGAAGAGCGGAATCGATTTCAAGAACTGTGAGTACGATCCGAACGGGCTGACCGCCCAGATCATGTCGAGCTGATCCGTGGGCATGTCGTAGGTGCCGACGGCCGAAATCTTCAGCACCGCGCTGTCCAGAATAATGTTCTGCGTTTTGACGAGCCCGTTTTGCACCGTCAGCGTGGCGCTGGCGCGATTGTACTGAAGGCCTTCTTTTTCCAAATCCACCTTCCCTTGCAGGACGGCGGGCAGATTCAGGATGGAGAGGATTTTCCAGATGGCGCGTTTCTCTGTTTTGAGAATGCGTCCATCCTGTAGCACGAGTTCCACTTTGCCGTTGAGTGTCGGCAGCACTCCATGAGGATTGCGTCCATGTCCGCGCAGCGCCCCGGTCAGTTTCATATCGCCGGTGACGGGCTGATCGTGCGCACCCAACAATTGCAGCACGGCCTCGGCGGGAATGCCCGTCATACGGACAGAGGATTCCGTTTCAGCCGGCTCTCCTTTGGGAAGGCGCACCACCATCCGCCCTGCCGCATGTCCCGTTCCGGATTGTGCGACAACCCGGTCGAGATCCAACATGCCGTCCTGAATGGTCAACCGGCCCGACAATCCCCCGAACCGCAAATGTTTGTAGAGGCCCTTTTCAATCGTGGCTGTCGCGCTGACCTGACTCGTGGAGGCGAGTGTTTCCAGGAATTCCCGGATCGGTGAGCGCTGGCCCTTCGGGATGAGCAGATCCAGGTCCATTTGCGCCGACTCGATTTTGACCGCGATCACCGGCTTGGTCGTCCAATTCTTCAGGGCGCCGGACAGGCTCACATCGCTGTCCTTGATACGGAACGAAAGCTGTTTGATGTCGGCGATGTTTTTGGAAAACTTCAAGCGAAGGTAGATGTCTTCCACCGCGCCGTCCACGCCCTTGAGCGTCATCAGGCCATTGGTCAGCGCCAGCCAGCCGCCGGCGCGCCAGTTTTTCCACTCGGCATCCGAACCTTTCACGTCCATGGACACTTCGAGATTGCCGGCTTCGAAGCCGCTGCGGTACACCCAGTCGGGAAGACTGGAGACCGATACCGTGCCGGTGGCGAGCGACGCGTCGATGGAAAACTGATCGCCGAGGGTAATGCGTCCCTTCAACGGCAGCCGCAAGGGCGGCACGACCAGTTCCAGGCGAGAAATCACCAGGCCGATGCCTTTGCTGACGTCAGCGTCCAGTTCCAGGGAGGCCGGCGAGCCCAATGGCTTTTCACCCAACGTGGGTAGCACCAGTTTGGCTTCATTCAGGCCGATCTCTCCGCGCAAATGTGGCGCCCCGGACGGCCCTGAGAGCTGCACTCGCGCATTGACCATGCCATAGAGCAGGTCGTCGGGAAAGGTGCCCGCCGACACCATCTGCCGCAACTGCGAGGCGCTGCCCTTTGCGCGGATGACGAAATCCTGAAACACGCTCGGCGTGCCTCCGCTGATCATCCCGTTGAATTGCAGCTGCGCTTCCCCCACGTTGGCCGTGACTTGATCGAACTGCGCGCCGCCGGTTTGCGAGAACACGATACGGCCGCGCATGGCCGTGAGACGTTGCGGCAGCGAGGGATTCATGAGGCTGACCTGTTCGGCCAGCACCTCCCCGCCTGCGAAGGTAATGCCTTCGGGTTTGTCCAGCGGGCCGACCAGCCGGAACGTCGGATGGGTCTGGCCTTCGATGTCGCGGGACTGCGCGAGCAGCGAGGTGAGCTTGTCCGCGCGAATGGTCTTGGTGAGAAACTTCACCAGGTCGGCGGCGCTCATGTCGCCACTCACATCCAGCTCCATCCAGGGGCCGTCATCCAGGAATGACACCAGGGCTTTGCCGTCGGTGATCTGCAGTGAGCCGTAGGCGCCTGTCACTTTGCCGACCCGGATGCGTCCCGGTTCCACCGACACGGTTGCGGCCAGGTTCTGTGTCGGCACGCGATCATTGCCGATCAGGGCCATGCCCTTTTCAATGCGGAAATCACCCGTCAGTGACAACTGCGGGCTGGGCGCTGTGGCGCCCGTCAAGGTCGCGGAGAGAATCTCGACGGTGCCGCCCAATTGGCGCTGCTCGATGATGGCAGGCAGTTGGGCATGAATCCATTGCGCGGGAATCCTTGTGAAGAGCGAGCGGAGATCGATCGATGGCGCCGCGAAGGTAATGGAAAACGTCGGCTGGGAAGTGAGCAGTCCGGCCAGATTGGCCTTTCCTGTCACGGCTAGTTCATCCACGTTGGCCGCAATCTCGGACAACACGACATCGTAGCCGGCCACGCCTGGCGCCACCCGGATGCGGCTTTGAAGACTGGCTCCTCCCTGCAGTTGCGGGGGAACCGGCCTTGGCCCGAAGAAATCCGCCGCTTCCCGCAGGCGAAGGTTCGTGGTGTCGATCTCGCCTTCGAATTGAAAGGCCGGGCGAACGGAATAGGGTTCCTCGGCCGCCAGCGTCGAAGACGATTCACTCAATCCGATCGTGCCGGTCAGAGAAAACGAAGAGGGCGCGCCATTCGCCGGCAGCGCGGCGGAAATATGCAGATCCCCTTCTGCCTTACCCGGATAGACCTTCAGCGCCATCTCGACCGTTTCGAGCGTCGTCGTCCGCACGCCGTCCGGCCGTGCCTCATCCGTCACCGTGATGTGCCCCTTCTGGATGGTCGCTTCACGGATCTGCAGCAGCCGGCTGAACATCTGATACGCCGACTCGTCTTTCGCCGCCGAGGGCATGCCCGCCAGGACATTCCAATGTCCCGAGCGGTTGCGGACGAGCGTCACGGTCGGTTCGTTGAGAAAGATGCGCTTCGCGACGACCTGCTTTTTCAGCAGCGGCAGCAGGCGCAGGACGATATCGATTTCCTTGGCCGAGAAGACGACGTGTGTGGGGTCGTCGTGGCCGTAAATGCCGACATTGGTGAGCTCCAGGCGAATGCTGGGCAGCACCACGAGTTTGATGCGATCGACTTCGATTTTACGGCGAAGGCTGGTTTCGAGTTGCTGGAGGAAGAAGTTCTTGAGGATGTCGACGCCGAACAGTTCGCGCGAGTAGAAGAGAAGCAGGACCCCCGCGACCACCAGGCCGAGCAGCGACAGCACTACCGTGCGGGGACGAACCCTCACTGACCCTCCTCTAAGTAGAGCAAGAACGCAGTGTACTGGATGCGTACGCGGGAAATCCATACACAGGCGTGCGGCAGAGGCGCAAAACCTGAGCGAGACACCTCCCATGTCGCGGTGCCTCGCCTTTCACATTTCAGTCGTGCGTGTACGGGGCTATAATGCGCCGGCCGCTGAACGGCGGGACACTGGGGGAATCACGAGTGGGGCTCGACACATCAGCGGTGCGACCACGTTGGGGCATTCTCGCTCTACTGTTCGCGATCAGCGCCGTCACATACATGGACCGGGTCAACATTTCGGTCACGGCCCGGCAGATGATGCCTGCCTACGGACTCACCGACCAGGACATGGGCTACGTCTTCTCGGCCTTCGTCTTCGGCTACGCACTCTGCCAAATTCCCGGCGGACGCCTGGGCGATCGTTGGGGGGCGCGCGTGGTGCTGGCCTGTGCCCTGGTCTGGTGGTCGCTCTGTACGGTGTTGACCGCCGTAGTGGCCACCCTGCCGGTAGCCGGTCTGGTCGGCACGGTCGGCGCGCTGGTCATCGTGCGCTTCCTGCTCGGCGTGGGCGAATCGGTTGCCCTGCCGAATTTCAATCGCGCTGTGGCCGACTGGATGCCGCCGGGACAGCGCGGGCTTGGGATCGGCATCGCCATCGGGGGCATCGGCATCGGTGCGGCCATCACGCCTCCCCTCGCCTCCTGGGTCATGGTGAACTATCACTGGCAATCGGTGTTTTATCTCTCGGCCTTGATCGGTCTGGTGGTAGCCTTATTGTGGGTGCTCTTCTCGCGGGATGGGCGGAGCGGCGCAACGGCGAAGGCGGACACCACCCCGACGCCGGTCCCCTGGCGGACAATCTTCCGCTCGCGGCCGCTCTGGTGGTTGGTCGCGAGTTACACCTGTCTCGGCTACGTTGCCTATATCTACATGAGCTGGTTTTATCTCTACCTGGTGAATGTGCGCGGGATCGATCTCTTGCGCGGCGGCTGGCTGGCGGCAGGACCTTTTCTGGCCATCCTGCTCTTCTGCCCGCTCGGGGGATGGGTCACGGACAAGCTGGTCCCGACGATCGGATTGCGCAGGGCCCGGCTTTCCATCGGCGTGCTCGGCATGGCGTTGGCCGGTGGATTGATTGCCATTGGTGCATGGGTGGAATCTCAGACCTTAGCGATCGTCTGCCTGTCGCTCGGTGCCGGGTGGCTCTACTTTACCGTGGGCGCCTATTGGAGCGTGACGACGGATCTCTCTAAGACCCATGCCGGGACTCTCTCTGGTGTGATGAATACGGGCGCGAACGTAGGCGGCGTAATTTCTCCGAGCCTCACGCCCTGGCTCGCGGATCACTGGGGCTGGACGGCGTCACTACTGGTGGCTGCTGGTATCGCACTCTGCGGAGGGCTCATGTGGATGAAGGTTAATCCGGAGGATGGGTTGAGGGAATGAGTTCTTCCCCTCAATGTTGCATTCTCATCTGCTATCTCGCTTCCCCGTGTTCCTTGAGAAATAAATCCCGATAGCGGCTCGGTTGGCTGCGCCAATATTGTTTCGGGGCTTTCACCTGACCTCCCAGATGGGCTGCAGCGTGCCACGGCCAGCGCGGGTCGTAGAGAATGGCTCGTGCAAGGGCGATCATGTCCGCATCGCCTCTGCTGAGGATCTCTTCGGCTTGGTCGTAGTCCGTGATGAGACCGACGGCAATCACCGGCATGGACACCGCCTGCTTGACCGCACGAGCAAGGGGAACCTGGTAGCCGGGGCCGACTGGAATCTGTTGGCGCGGATCGAGCCCGCCGCTGCTGAGATGAATCCCTGCGCACCCCCGTGCTTCCAGGGCCTTGGCGAACACAATGGTTTGCTCGATGTCCCAGCCGCCTTCAACCCAGTCTGTGCCGGACACACGAACCGTTACAGGCCGATCAGACCGGAATGCGGCACGCACGGCATCAAACACTTCGAG